>JALVDO010000354.1 GCA_027008975.1 Saprospiraceae bacterium
TTCCAAACAAATAGCCCGAACGAGTTGGAAATTTGACCCCAAAGTAATAGGTGAACTCCTTGTCTTTTGGGAGGTTCCCCAGTTCTAATTCGTGTTTTTTATCATTGGAGTTGTAGTCGCAAAAACCACCGTAAACCATCTCGTTGGAAGAGCAATCGTAGATGGCATATTCAAAGTCAATGTTCAGTGCCTTGGATTCAAACTCTTTTTGTAAAAAATACTCCAAATTCTCTTTTCCGATTACATCATTGACATTGACTACATAGTAGTTACTGCTGCGTTTTTTTACAATATCGCGCCCGGGAAGGGAGCCGCCGTTTATTTTTGCCAATTGCCTCGCTACGTTGTACAACGATAGATTGACCTTGTCATTGAATTCTGTCTCGTTGAGATTCCAGGTACTAATCACCCAGTATGCCTGCATCGAGATGATGCCAATCATTGCCACCGTCCCGAGTAATATGACCCGCCTTATTATCGTGTTGTTCATCTTTTATTGTAAACTCTTTTCTGAAAGGAAAGTTTAAGGAGGAAAGGCTAAATCGACAGATGCTGACAACGTAGTTCGTCAGTAGTGGAAAGGCTAAAGGCTAAAGGTAAAAGGCTAAAGTGGAAAGGCTAAATCGATAGATGCTGACAGGCGTAGCCTCGTCAGTAGGCTAAAGGTAAAAGTGAGGTTAGCTGTAAAAGCGAAACACTCCCTTTAAATTTTAAATTTTGAATTTTGCCTTTTAAATTTTCCAATTCTAATTCCAATTCCAATTCTAATTCTAATTCCCTACTCGCTCCCCGATCTTCTCTTCGTAAACTACATTCAGCTCGGGGATCGGATTCTAATTCCAATTCTAATTCTAATTCTAATTCCAAATTCCCTACCTTTGCCCCGTGAAGAATAAAGAAAGATTGTTGACCGCTTACAGCGAGTCGGAGAAGATAGGAAAGCTTGGAGCAAAGCGAGGGGCAACTACGCCTATTCGGGTGCAATTGAGTGGATTAGTGGGCTCGCAGGCGGCATTTGTACTGAGTGGAATACAGCGGCAGGCACCGGGTACCCATTTATTCGTTTGTGCCGATAAAGAGGCAGCGGCTTATTTCTTGAACGATGTGGCAGCTTTGTTAGGAGACCGAAGTACTTATTTCTTTCCGGATTCTTTCAAGCGTCCTCTACAATTTGAGGCATTGAACACGGCTAATGTGCTTTCGCGAACGGAGGCTGTTAATAAATTGACATCTTCAAACCGGGAGGACAAAATACTGGTGACTTATCCGGCAGCTTTGTTTGAGAAAGTCGTTGCACCGGAGGTGCTGAACGATCATAAAATAGAGATTGTAAAAGGAGAGTCGCTGGATGCAGATACTGCAATTGATATCCTCACAGAATTTGGCTTCACAAGGGAAGATTTTGTCTATGAGCCGGGGCAGTTTTCCATCCGCGGGAGTATTATCGATGTGTATTCTTATGGTAATGATTATCCTTATCGCATTGATCGCTTTGACGATGAGGTGGAGAGTATCCGGACATTTGACCCCATGACGCAATTGTCCATTAGAGCAATTAACCGCGTCTCTATCATTCCGAATATGAATACCAAATTCTCGGAATCGCAAAAGGTCTCTATTTTTGAGGTCTTACCACCACAGACGACCGTATGGATTGAGCATTTTCAACTTCTCGTGGAGCAATTGGAACGCTGCTATGCTGAAGCGATGAAACTATCTAAGACGATTGCAGCCTTTGAGGAAAAAGAGTTGGGTGCTATTTTCAAAGAGCAGGCATTTATTCGTCCCGGCGATTTAATCGGAGATTTGGAGCGCTTTACCTTGTTTTTTATGGAGCGCCACCAATTGCCGTTCTCTATTGATGAGGTCGTATCTTTTCAGTCTCGTCCACAACCGAGCTTTAACAAAAATTTCACCCTGCTGATTGACGACCTAAAGAAGCATGCCGCTTCGGGCATAGAGAATTATCTCTTTGCTGACAACCCCAAGCAAATCGAACGCTTTTATGCCATTTTCGAGGATATGCAGGCGGCTGTAAGTTTTCATCCGATAGAAGAAGCCATTCACGCCGGATTTATTGATGAGGAATTGAAGGTGGCATGTTATACAGACCATCAGATATTCCAACGTTTCCATCGTTATAAGCTCAAACGCGGATTTACAAAAGACAAAGCCCTGTCCCTGAAAATGCTCCGCGAACTGAAACCCGGCGACTTTGTGACTCATATTGACCACGGTGTAGGGCGCTTTTCCGGTCTGGAAAAAATCGACATTAACGGGCAGGTGCAGGAGTCGGTACGGCTGATATACAAAAATAACGATTTACTTTATGTGAGTATCAATTCCATGCATAAGATAGCACGGTATGCCGTCAAGGAAGGGACGACACCAAAATTGAGCAAGCTCGGAAGTGAGGCATGGAAAAATCTAAAGAATAAGACCAAGCGTAAGGTCAAGGACATAGCGGCAGAGTTGATTAAGCTTTACGCAAAACGAAAGGCAACTCCAGGGCATGCCTTTCCGCCGGACGGTTATTTACAAAATGAATTGGAGGCGTCTTTTATCTACGAGGATACACCGGATCAATACGCCGCGAGTCAGGCTGTCAAGGAGGATATGATGAAGGATTATCCCATGGATAGACTGATTTGTGGTGATGTGGGGTTCGGAAAGACTGAGGTGGCTATTCGCGCTGCATTTAAGTGTGTCGTAGGGGGTAAGCAGGTGGCTATTTTGGTGCCTACAACCATCCTTGCTCTACAACATTACCGGACGTTCAGTGAGCGGCTGGAAGAATTTGGCGTGACGGTCGATTATATTAATCGCTTTCGCACAACAAAGCAGAAGAAAGAGATTTTTACCAAGTTAAAGGAGGGCAAAATCGACTTGGTTATCGGCACACATGGCTTATTGAATAAAGATGTCGGCTTCAAGGATTTGGGACTGTTGATTATTGATGAAGAACAAAAATTTGGCGTTGCCGCCAAGGAGAAACTTCGTAATATCAAAGTCAATGTGGATACCCTGACTCTAACAGCAACACCAATTCCAAGAACCCTTCAGTTCTCCCTGATGGCAGCTCGTGATTTATCCATTATTCGTACCCCGCCGCCCAATCGACAGCCTATTCATACAGAAGTGCGAATATTTAATGAGGATTTGATTCGAGAGGCGATTTATTACGAGGTGAATAGGGGAGGGCAGGTCTTTTTTGTTCACAACCGGGTGAAAGGTTTGACAGATATGACTGCTATTCTCCGCAGGCTGTGTCCTGATATCGACATCGGTATGGCG
>JALVDO010000355.1 GCA_027008975.1 Saprospiraceae bacterium
ATTAAGATTTTAAGTGAAGATGACTTACAAAAAACAGAGTTTAGCAGCGCTAAATGAGTATTTTTGTAAGGAAATATTCGCTTAAAAGATTATTTTGCAGCCAAGTAAGCTATTTTTAAACAACTTCTTCCTTACATTCAAAATGTCTTGTTAAAAACTGAACACCAAGACAAAAAAAGAAAATCATGGAAAAATTTGGGATTAAAAATCCAAACATCGATTTATCAGCATCGGGTATCAGTAAATCGGGAAAGGTTTACTGGAATTTGAGCCCGGAAGAACTAGTGGAACACTCCATTAAAAAAGACCTCGGCGTGATAGCAGATAATGGCGCTTTGGTCATTAATACCGGTAAATTTACCGGACGTTCGCCTTTAGATCGCTTTATCGTTCGCGATGAAATAACCGAAAAAAGTGTTGATTGGGGGGATATTAATTTTCCCTTTGAGACCAAGAAATTTACACAGCTAAAGGAAAAGATAATAGCCTATTTTGCTGACAAAGAACTCTATGTTCACGATGGTTACGCTTGCGCAGATGAGCAGTACAAGATGAACATAAGGCTGATAGCCGAATTCCCCTGGAGTAATCAGTTTGCTTATAATATGTTTCTACGCCCGGATGAAGCCGAATTGCTCAATTTTATTCCCGAATGGACAATTTTATGTGCTCCGCAGTTTTATGCAGATCCCGCCACTGACGGCACCCGTCAGGAGAATTTTGCTATTCTCAATTTTAGCGAAAAGACTATTATTATAGGTGGAACCGGTTATACAGGTGAAATTAAAAAAGGTATTTTCTCCGCTTTAAACTTTATCCTTCCACATCAAAAAGGTGTTTTATCAATGCACTGCTCTGCCAATGTAGGAGAGGAGGGCGATACCGCCGTCTTTTTCGGTTTGTCAGGCACGGGAAAAACAACACTTTCTGCCGACCCCGGCCGCTATTTGATTGGAGATGATGAGCATGGTTGGTCAGATGAAGGGGTCTTTAACTTCGAGGGAGGATGTTACGCCAAAGTTATTGATCTTTCGGAAGAAAAAGAACCGGATATTTATCATGCAATCAGACATAGAGCTATTTTAGAGAATATCACATTCATAAAAGGAAGTCGCTGTCCTAATTATGAAGATAGCAGCATTACCCAAAACACAAGAGTTTCCTATCCGATTTATCACATTGACAAGATACAGCCGGGATCAAAGGGAGAACATCCCAAAAATATTTTTTTCCTCACCGCGGATGCTTTCGGGGTTTTGCCTCCCATTTCAAGACTGACACCTGCTCAGGCGATGTATTATTTTATTTCGGGTTATACCGCCAAAGTTGCGGGTACAGAGGAAGGTGTTAATGAGCCGCAAGCCACTTTTTCCGCTTGTTTTGGTGCTCCTTTTATGCCGTTGCATCCCGCTGTTTATGCCGAAATGCTCGGGCGGAAAATCGAAAAACATAAGGTGAATGTTTGGTTGGTCAATACCGGTTGGACAGGCGGAGAGTACGGAGTCGGCAATAGAATTTCTTTAAAATATACCCGTGCTATGGTTACAGCAGCGTTGTCCGGGGAGTTGAATAGTGCTTCTTACGAACGGCACTCGGTATTTGGCTTGGACATGCCGCAATCTTGTCCGGGGGTTCCTAGCGGGGTACTCAATCCCAAATCGACTTGGGAAGATAAAACAGCCTACGAGCAGAAGGCAAATGAATTGGCAAATGCTTTTCATAGAAATTTCGAAAAATTCGAGGCAAATACCCCTCAGCTTATTTTGGATGCAGCTCCAAAGGTTTTGGTAAAATAGAATAATAAATTTAGAATCTGTTAGAGTGAAGAAAATTCTAATCACCGGTGCTTATGGTCAAATCGGTACCGTTCTGACTTCAGCACTACGAGAAAAATACGGTACAGACACGGTGTTGGTTTCTGATTTGCACCCAAAGGAGGAGGAGAAAGGGCAATTTGAGCTTCTGGATATCCTCGATGATAAACGACTTCGAGAGATTGTTGATCAATACGACATTACGGAAATATACCACCTTGCAGCTGTCCTTTCAGCGGTAGGGGAGCAGCGCCCTCGATTGGCATGGAAGGTCAACATGGAAGGTTTATTGAATGTGTTGGAGGTTGCCAAAGATTACGATCTCAGGGTGTTTTTTCCCAGTTCGATTGCAGCCTTTGGCGGAGCTTCTC
This sequence comes from Saprospiraceae bacterium, assembly GCA_027008975.1. GTDB lineage: Bacteria > Bacteroidota > Bacteroidia > Chitinophagales > Saprospiraceae > JALVDO01. The sequence goes on from JALVDO010000355.1 coordinate 2,186, forward strand.
CACGGGAGATGACGCCACAGGACACCGTAATGCAACCGGAGACGGTCTATGGAATCAGTAAGATTGCCGGCGAGAGCTGGTGCCATTATTATTATGAGAATTTCGGAGTGGATGTCCGTTCCGTCCGGTATCCAGGTATCATTGGTTACCAGTCCTTGCCGGGAGGCGGGACGACTGATTATGCCGTTGATATTTTCCATAAAGCAGTTGCGGGGAATGATTATGAATGTTTTCTGAAAGAAGATGCCACGCTACCCATGATGTGCATGGGAGACGCTATCAGGGCAACTATCGAATTAATGGATGCTCCTGCTGAACAAATCTCCGTACGCACGAGTTATAATATTGCGGCTTTTAGTTTTTCGCCTCTAGAATTGGCAACGGAAATCCAAAAGTATTTTCCGGACTTCAAGGTCACCTATAAGCCCGATTTTAGACAAAAAATTGCCGACACCTGGCCGGAGTCCATCGACGACGCCGTCGCGCGCAAAGAATGGAATTGGAAGCCCGGGATTTCCTTCGAAGCAATGGTGAAAAGTATGATTTCGCATTTGCAGTAGCCCTTATGCTATGTATGCAATTTGGCAATAGGGGGGAACACGGATGACACGGATGTTACGGATTTACACCGATTTTACTCCACCAACACGCTATTTTACACAGAACTTTGGTCTGACGACCAAGGGGAGTAAGGTGAGATAATATTAAATGATTATTAATGAAAAATGCAGTTGAATTTGCACACGTTTTTGCGAAAGCGAAAGCAAAAACAAAAATCCGCGAAAATCCGTTTAATCTGTGCATGTCCTGACCAGCCTGTCCTGACCGGTAGCGTCAGGGCGTCAGGGCGTCAGGGCCATTCGTGTTCCCCTCTCCCTCATGGTAAGTATTTACGAAATAAAAGTAAATGAACAAGTTTGATTTAGAAGAGCGATGTGAAGAGTATAGAAACTGCTCAAAATAACATAAAATATTACATACAGATGCCCATTTTTAAACAAAAATGATGTACTCGAAAGTAGTCACAAGTAAACTATAAAACCAATACCTATGTTTAAGAATATAAAACCAGCTATTTCCTCCGAGCTTTCTGAGATAAAAGAAGCCG
>JALVDO010000356.1 GCA_027008975.1 Saprospiraceae bacterium
TATTTTTTCATTAAAGGAATAGTTAATTAGTCTTCGTCAATCTTGACCAGCAACTTACCTTTGTAGTACATATTACCTTCGTAATCGTAGTATGCACGGTGATAAAGGTGCTTCTCTCCTGTCTCCTTACAGGTGTGAACGTTCGGTGGAGTAACCTTTTGGTGTGTTCTACGCTTACGCTTGCGCTGCTTAGATATTTTACTCTTTGGATGTGCCATTTTACTTTAAATTTTTCAATGCATCCCACAGGGGATTATCTTTATTATTCTGTATTTTTTCTTCGTTATTGTCCATTAAATAATTGACAACTTTTTCGTTGCAGGGCATGGGCTCATCCAAATGGCAATCGTAAACTTTGCTAATTGGAATCGCCAGACAGATATACTCAAAAGCGTATTGGGCAATGTTGAGGAAAGCAGCATCTCTAGAAATGTAGATGATATCATCATCACTTTCTCCGACATCTTCACTAAATTTGACCAATAGCCGTTGACTTCCTGCTGTGGGTAACATGATGTCTGCAAGACAACGGTCACAAGCTGTATTGATTCCCCCTTCAAAGTCAAAATCGAGTACATACATACTTGATTGCTTGTCAATGGAAAGGTGGAGCATCAATTTGCCCTGTTGTACCGGACTGTTCTCAAAATGCTTGAAAAACGAGTCGTCTATCTCAAAATCGTACTCATGCACCCCTATTCCCAATCCTTTGATCGGGATGGAAAACTCTTTTAAAGCGTCCATTTTATTGTTCTTTTATACCCTCAATTTATTAAGGGGCTGCAAAGATATACCTTTTTTTAGAATCTGTCAATAAAATTGGAATCAAAATGTCCATTGGAATGAGAATTGGAAAATTTAAAATTCAAAAGGGAAAATTATAAATTTAAAATCGTGGATGCTGACCGACGGCGTCAGTAGTAGGATTCCATTTTCAAAACCAATTTCACTTTTACCTTTAGCCTTTTAAATTTAGCCTACTGACGAGGCTACGCCTGTCAGCATCTTTGATTTAGCCTTTTAATTTTAGCCTTTAAACCTTAGCCTTTCCCCTTTCCCCTTTTAAGCAAACAGCCGCTCACCGATACCCTTTGGGCTCAATGATTGGAACAAAGAACAAGGAACACCCACCCCACTCAAAACTCATAACACTTAAACTCCTTCCCTTTTCGTCCTGAGCGATGTACCCTGTGACCGCCTCCTCGCTTTTTAAATAATCCCTGTAGACCAAATGGGTTCAACTTTATCGCCATATATATGTCTGTGCCTGCAAATTTTGAACGATGCACAAGACTTCCCAAATGGTCAGACCCAATGGTCAGAAAGGCCAATCGAAGGGCAAAACCCGTCCTAAGGTGCTGATAATTATAAATAGAGACCGGAAAGGAGATGCCATACCATTTTTTCTCTAGTCGAGGTGTGATGGCAAGAACTGCACCCCGTCGAACACCCGGTTTCCCCATGGGGAGCCCTTGTAGCCAGGTGGCATTTACAAATAAGGAAGGTGTGATAGCACGCTCCGCCTGAAGGCTGATAGCTCCCGGCAACCACACGCTGAATTGCGTATCATTAATGGAAGCATTTGGGTCATTTTGTACATCTTGGCTGAATTGCGCGACGAGGTCTTCTAATTGCCCAATCTCTTTATATTGATCGTAATTGTCAAGGGCTACCTTCGCCAGTTGGTCGGTTTGTACGACGTGGCTTTTGGCGTTTTTGTTAAATTTTATCCGTCCGATATCCAATAGAGAGGCTCCAAATTTCCAATCGTATTCATCGGCGTAAGATGAAATAGTATAGGTGACCCCCAAATCGAATGCCCAACCATTGCCATTGGGAGAGGGGGTAACGTCTGTTGCGGAGAGGTTAGAGTTGGTATAACCCATATATAGGGTAGTGGACTCGGAGGATAGGGTGTCGTTCGGTCGTTTTTGTAATGACCAATCGCTGTCGCTATAAAAATATCCTGCTTCAAATCCGGTTAAGTGCTTGACTGTCGCTCCAATCGCCAGGTCACCATCCTGTGTTTCGGTTTTGTGGATGTAATTGAGCCCCAACTCTCCCCAGGATAAAAATCCCATATTGAATTTATCAATGGCAATATCCTGATAAAATGGAGTGGCGTGGTAGGTGTAATAACTCAGAGATTCCGTAATCCCGGAAGCACTACCCGCTGTTCTAAACCCCGTACTAACCCCCACGTAGTTGCTTTGATTTAATTTAACAAAAAAAGATGGACCCAAGATTTGCGCATTGTGGTAGAGGTATCTTTTTTTCCCATCGCTGTTGAAATCAATGAGGTAGTCATTTGTACCTAAAGGCAACTCCCCCTTTTGGTCGGGTGCAAAGATAAAATTAGCAGTTTCTCCATTTTGGAGCAAGCTCGAAACACTTGCCGGGCGAATAAAAACATAGTTGTTATCAAAAAAGAATCCGGCTTCTCCCAGGTTGATATCCCACCCATAGGGGGATTGTGCATACCCTGCCGGATTGAGTCGAATGCTATTGATACCGGAATAATTATCAGTGTGAAACCCTATTTGTTCCTGTGCGGATAAACTTAGTGTCAGTAATAAAAACAAAGCGCCGAGAACGGCATGGACTGGTCGGTTTTTCATAAAATGTAGATAGTTTGTTGCTTGAAGGATATCTCCCTGCTTTTCAAAAAATGTAGCTACTTACGGATACACCATTTTTATCCCAAAAAGGACACCTGAAAGTAAGTCACATTTTTTGATTTAAGAACAAGGAATGTGAAGAACACCGAACAAGGAACACCGATCTAAGATTTTAGATTTAACAACCGTTTTCTAAATCAAACTTCATTTTGTTAATAACTTCTAAAATCGTTAATCGTTAATCGATATTCGATATTCAACTTGTTGCTCACCATTTATTCCCCATTCCTCATTTTTTGACTTAAGTCAGGTGGTAAGCAGTCACCCAAAAAATAACGTTCGTCGCTGTCAAAAGAGAAGATTGGGATGATATTACCTGCTCGGTGTGTAGTATCAACGGTTGTGGTGTTGGAATTATTTTATGTAACTACTCAGGTACACACCACTTTTGTCAAAAAATGCCCTTTCCCCGTCTATCTTTATGAAAATTTTCTTGCGTAGCTAGGCAACTCGCTTGGCAGATAAAAATAAATTCGTAACTACTTAAAATTGTAGCACCAGTCCGACACCTGAGCCCTTCAATTGTATGGATAAGGAACTACCGGAGGTGTTTCCTTGGACACCATTAAAGATGTCTATGGATTTTTGCATAAGTTTGGTGCCCTCTGTTCTTGTACTCAAGGCAGCTACCATAAAGGCTAATCCTGACGCAGTTAGTATTTTTCCTGTTATCCTAAGTGTCTCATTGTATGTCGGAATAATAATGGCTTGGAGCAAGGAGCCATCCGAGGGTTTGATGGCGGTAAAGGCGAATAAACCGGTGCCAAGGCTTACCCCTCCTAATATTCCCAGGGCAGTAGATAGATGGTAGCGTTCTTTGCCTTCTGAAAAATAGTAGACAGCTTCCGGCACTTGACCGATAATAGGACCCAAATCCCGAAGAGTATAAAAACGTCCTTGGTAAAAATACTTTTCACCGGCGGGTTTGATTAGGTCACCCTGACCAATGGCACTAATTTTGATAATCGTCAGCAGTACAAGGGATAGTAAAATCTTTATACTAATGTTTTTCATGTTAATTTAAGTTTTGTTGTTGGTTAGATAGATGATAGGTTTTCGGAGTATAAACTTATAGTTTTAGTTTTGTAAACTTTTTTACAGGACAAAGATGGGGGGTGATAAATTCAATATTTTGTAGTAATTTATAGAAAATGAATTTATTTTTTTACGATTCGTAGAAAACAACTTGTTGTGTGCTTGTTTTTTTGTAAATCTGTAAAGTGTATTTACTTTTTTGTCAAAATTGTAATTAGCCTAAGCACTAAGATATTTTGAGCAATTTAAAGATCGCCTGGAGAAGTTAATGAATGTTTATTATGGATAATTACTCCGTCGCTCCATAGCGTTCCAATAACTCAATAATCTCTTTGTAGTCATGTGCTTTAGCGGTTTTTAATGCCGTATATCCACCTTGTCCTTTCATCGTGAAATCTGCTTTGTTTTCCAATAAAAATTTTACAAAGTCGATATGCCCGTAATAGACGGCGTAGTTTAGTGCCGGGTCGTTATTGATGTCGCCAAAGTTGATGCGGGCTCCGTATTTTAATAATAGTTTTCCCATCGGAATATCATTGGCGGAAGCAGCCTCCATGAAAGCCGTTGTATGGTAGGTATTATCGTTTTGCGCATGGATATCAGCACCATTTTCGAGTAGAAGCCTCGCCATGGTTGTATTTTTATTCTGGGCACAAATGGAAAGGAAGTAAACCCCGGTCGTATTCTGTCCGTTTGGGTTTACTCCCTGTTTTAGCAATCGTTGAACCAAAGGAACATCATTGGATACAATCGCATATTCCATCAATAAATACTGGAAATCCAAGTTAAGTCGTTCTAGCCTTCTAACTTTTATATTGGATTTTCCGAGTTTGGTGATAATTCTTCTTTCAGCCTTGGAAGAAGCTTTTTCTTTGAGCATAATTTGTAAAAAAAGGAGGTAAAGTTCTTTTTGTCTGCTGGCACTGAGAAAGGCGATGGGTAATTTGCCGATTTTATTTGGCTGTGTTAGGGGGAATCCTCGAGTGATGAGCCCTTTGCTTATCTCTGGAGCATTTATGACAATACTAATATCCATTGGGCTGATATTGGTATAGGGTGTTTGGCTTATCGGAATATCAAATCGTTCTATAACTTTGAAGTAAAAATCAGCATTTTTTGATAATAATGCCAAATACGCCACTTCTTCCCCGAACGGCTGCAGGCTTTTCAGGATGGCTTTTTCCTCAACGGCAGTCTCAATCTCTCTGAGCTTTGCTTCCGGGGTGCCTTTTTTCTGTCTTAGGTATTCAAATAGAAAATACTTTGTCGCTTCATACTTTCCGCTATAAACGGAGTAATCAAAGGCATTATATCCTCTGTAATTGGTCTTGAAAGGGTCTGCGCCTTTACTGAACAGCAGCCGGATTGTCATCGAATCTCCCATACTTGCCGCCGCCATAATGGGGGTGTCACCGTCTTTGTTTTGAATGCTGACGTTTGCTCCCTTCTCGATGAGCGCAGCAGCTAATTGTGGTAGATTGTAATAAATGGCATTGATAAGCGGATTCATATCGGGACTATCACCGTCGATTGTTACGTCTTTATCCAGCCAGCTAAGAGCACCTTTCTCATCCCCATTGAAGATGCTATTCATCAATGCTTTGGTGTTCTTTGTTCGGTTGGGTACAATTTGCGCATTCCCATTCGCAACTATCATGAACATTCCCAATAGTACGAGTAAGTGTATTTTTCTTCTTGTCATAGTTTTTATTTTTTTTTTGTGACTACTTACCACCTCATACTTTATGTTTGCAATTTGGGGATAAGGGGTAAAGGGAACACGGATTGAACGGATTGAACAGATTTACACCGATCTTACACCATCAATACGGTATTTCACACGGATCTGCCTGCTGCGCGACGCACATACCCATGCGGGACAGTCTTGTCGCGCCCGAATCGGGGAAGGCAGGTATTTGGTCTGAGTACCAAAGTGAGACAATGTCAAATAATAATAATTAATGAACAACGCAGTCGAATTTGCACACGTTTTTGCGAAAGCAAAAACAAAAATCCGCGAAAATCCGTTTAATCTGTGCATGTCCTGACCGATAGCGTCAGGGTCATCCGTGTTCCCCTCTCCCTCATGGCAAGTATTTACTTTTCTTTTTTTCCATTACAAATTCCGTCACATATCGTCCAAACCATCCCGGTTTTTCACCATCAGGGTAGGTCTCATCATACATTGTTAAGTGCAAGATACTTCCATCTATCCTATACCTGTAAAACTGCTTTCCACCCTCAAAACCGGGCACTTTGGCAATAATGGGGATTGCTACGGCAGTAGAGTCCGTATAGCTGTAATTTCCCGCATTGAACACAATGGATCGAAACCCGGCTATCAATTCTTCATCCGTTGGTTTAGAGAGATTTTTAAAAGGCACTCTGGGGTTATCTGTTGGTGTCCAACTAATAGCGTAACTATCATCTGTGAAAATAAAGATGCCCGGCTGTGCCTCGTTAATAGAGTAAGTTGCAATAAGCTCTTGACCCAAAAGTAGGGCATAAACCGGAAGGAAATGGAGATTAAGCGAGAATTCAGGCAGCATTTAATTAAATGACACCTCTTTTTTGCCGGAAGGCACTAGGAGTCATCTGCGTGTATTTGACAAAAGCTCTATGAAAGGTACTTTTATTGGTGAAGCCCGAATCCAGCGCGATGGCATATATTTTCAGATGGTCGAATTCAGGTTTTTGAAGTAGTCTCTTGGCGTATTCGATTCTGTTTTTATTGATGAGTTCTTTGAGGGTGGTATGGAGTTCTTCGGAGATTGTTTGTGAGACGTGGTGTCTTTTTTCCTGAATTCCTTTGCTGATAGCTTCCAAATCAATTTGTGGATTGAGCAGGTGCTCTTCTTTTGAGATAAAGTCAGTTATTTTGGATGCGATCATTTCTTTTTGTTGCTTACTGAGCGAGGAAGTGTAGTATTTCTTAGATATTTTTCGTAGCAATTCAGGTTGGTAATACAAGACGTAGCCCACCAGTATCATAATAGAAGAGGCAATGAGGAAGTAGTAGATGAACCATTGGTAAGAGCCTGCAAATGCCGTGAGATACGATTGTACAATCGCCATGAAGAGGTACAGTACATAAAATACGCGAATGTACAGTTGTTGTTCGGCATTCAATCTTCCAAATTGCCGGCGCCCATCTCTTAGAATCAGTAATCCATAAATAAAAAGCTGCAACGCAATGCCATAATTAAAAGGCATAAATACATCCATAAAATGCTCTTGCGCAAAGGAGATTCGTTCCTGACCGGTATAGGTAAATAAGTAAACCGTAAAACAGATGTAAATAAAAAAAGGAATGAAATGCCACCATATTTTTTTCAGGGAAATCTTTTCCCCGCTTTGAAAGTACCGGATATACAACCACGAAAACGGACCATACAGCATCCACAAAGGGTAAGCCAATCCATACAATTGCGGATGTTCAAATAGGATACTGCCTGAAGTATAAAGAAAGTTGAGTTGCCCAACGGAAAAGACAAACAAATAGCCCGATAGAAAAATATTTGCTTTATTGCTTTTATTGAAAAAAAAGCCACCGGATACAAAAATACCCAACAGCGCATATAGGAAAAGAATGTATCTGAAAAGTATCATGTTATTGTCATACAATTACCCCAAAATTACTTCCACACCCCATGCCAAAACTTTCTCATCACCCGAGGTGAAAAATTCCTTATTGCCTTTTTCAGTGGACTTCGATAGTTGACCGCCTTCCGCCAGCACCTTTTTTACCTGTTTGGCAATGGCAGGAGCCGGGTCGATAACGGTAGCACCCTCGGGCAATAAACTTTCAATTACAGAACGAACGAAAGGGTAATGTGTGCAGCCCAAAACAAAGGTATCTGCTTTTTTTTTCAACATAGGCGTAAGTACCTCTTGTAATAATGCTTCGACCTCGGCGCCTTTGGTCTTGCCGGCTTCTATGAGCGGAACCAATCCGGTACAGGGATTTTGCAATACGGTAATACCTTTGGCATACCTTTGAGTGAGGCTTTGGTATCTTTCACTACTAATCGTTCCGGCTGTTGCCAATACACCAATAGTTTTGCTGCGTGTGTGGCTAACGGCGGGCTTAACAGCAGGCTCCATTCCTATGAAAGGCATATTGGGAAAGGTCTCGCGCAAAAATTCTAAGGCAGCGGCGGTAGCGGTATTGCAGGCGAGTACGACAGCTTTACAATTCTGTTGGATAAAAAATTCGGTAATCTCAAAGCAATACTGCCGGATTTGTTCCTGCGTTTTATCGCCGTATGGGATATGGATGGAATCGGCAAAATAGATATAGTCTTCGTTGGGTAATAAACGAAAAACGGCATTGGCGACCGTTAGCCCGCCAATGCCGGAGTCCATTATACCAATGGGTTGTCTGGTACTTGTCATGGACGTGTTTTATCAGGGATTAAAGCCCTAATTTTGCTTTAACCTTTGCACTTACGTCCTGTGATTCATCGGCATAAAGCAAAACACCCTGCTCGAAAATGAACTGGTACCCTCCTTCTTTCGCTACGGCTTTGATGGCCGCATCTACCTTGTCGTAGATGGGCTTGAGAAGTTTGTTTCGCTTCTCTTCCAGCTTTTGTGCCATATCTTGTTGGAATTGAGCAATCTCATTTTGTCGCTTCTGTAGCTTGGATGCTTCCTCTTCCTGTTGTTTAGGGGAGAGTTCTCCATTTTCGACTTTCTTTTGAAGGGCTTTATAATCTGCCTCAAATTGATCTACCAGTTTTTGTCCACTCTTTTGGAGTTGTGTCTGATAGGCTTCCAAATTAGCATCCGCCTGCTTTACTTCAGGAAGTGCACTTAGGATTTCACCTGAATTGATGTATCCGAATTTTTGAGCCTCTGTTGTCTGTGTGAATACAAAGTACGCAGCTACAAACAAGGCTACCTTTAAAAATTTTCTAATTGTCATGTTTAATTATTTTATAATAATGCGAGCGCAAAAATACATTTTAAAAGAAAAAATAGTGTAGTTTTCCCTTCTTTTTCTTTGGAGTAATTACTCAGGCGCCCACTATTTTGCCCTAAAATGTTCTTTTTCCTCCTGTTTTTGTAAAAAAAATCTTATTACGCCCTGCGTAACTGCGATTTTTTTACTCCTGACGATAATTTAATTATGTCAGGAACAAAGTTTCAACAGGTGAAAAAATTCCTATTTTAAGGTTAAAACAGGAGTACCAGTGTAATTACTTCTGAAAACAATATTTCTACGGTTTTACTTTAGTTTTTTCAATATATCATCCGTCTTATTGTACTCCTCATTGGAGAAGATGATGCCGGCTGCGCCCGATTTATCAAAGATGAAATCGTAGCCTCTTTCGTTGGCGTATTCCTCAATGGCATCATAGACCCTGTCCTGTATTGGACGTACCAGTTCCTGACGTCTTTTGAATAAATCACCCTCCGGCCCAAAGCGTTCCTTTTGCATTTTACGAACGGCTTTTTCTTTTTCCATAATGGCATTTTCCTGTTCGGCACGGGCTTCATCACTCATAAGGACTTGCTCCGCCTGGTATCGGTTGTACATACCCTTGATTACATCGTATTCCTGAGCGATTTCCTGTCGCCAGGTTTTAGCGATTCTATCCAACTCTGCCTGTGCTTCCTGATATTCCGGAATGCTTTCAAGTATTTTGTTGACGTCAACGAAGGCAAATCGTTGTGCTGATGCCGTAAAGCTCAAAAAGACAGCAATAGCCGCTGTTAAAAATACTTTTATTCCTGTGTTTTTTAATGTTAATGATCTCATTTTTCTAAAATTTTTCCAAAATTACGATAATTTCTTCGTTTTCACCCTTCTGACTAAGGTCTTTTGGATTAGTAACAAAGATTTTGTTAATATTTAATGTCAATTTTTTTAATCAATATTTTCACTACCAACAACTTATATATTGGTGGGGCTATTATTGCCTCTGTTTTTTTAACTTTATTTTAACGTAACTACTTACCACCTCGTACTTCATGTTTGCAATTTGGGGATAAGGGGAACACGGATGACACGGATGACACGGATGTGACCCATACGGGCGCGTACCGGTGCGGATTTACACTGATTTTAAACCACCAACACGGTATTTTGCACGGACCTACCTGCTGCGCGACAAGACTCTCCCGAGCATACGCTCCCGTATCGGGGTATGGGTATGTGCGTTGTGCAGCAGAGATGTCCTGACCAACTCGCCTCCAGCCAGTCCGTATAGATATGGATACTGGGGTATGGATTCAATCTGTGTCATCCGTGTTCCCCCCTCCCTCATGGTAAGTAGTTACGTTTTTTTTGTGCTAAATTATGCCCCCTGATGATAGAATGCTATTTTTGGCGATTGAATAACACAAGATTAACTACATTTGTTAAAAATTTGCAAAAATGAGTAGTGAACATATTTTGGGCAAAGCTGCGTTGTCCATCAAGGATATTTGGATGTTAATCCATAGCGATAAAAAAATTGCTCTTTCGCCCGAAACCTATCAAAAAATCAATCAATGTCGTTCTTATCTCGAAGAGCGGTTGGAGCGGGAAAAGGGATTAATCTATGGTATTAATACAGGTTTTGGCTCGCTTTGCAATATTCAAATCTCAAAAGAAGATCGTCGACTCTTACAGGAAAAACTCATACAGTCGCATGCCTGCGGTACCGGCGATCCGGTTCCTGACAACATCGTCAAACTCATACTTTTGCTAAAAATAAAAAGCCTCTCTTTTGGTCATTCAGGCGTGCGGCAGGAATTAATTGACCGGCTGATATTCTTCTATAATGAAGGTATTTACCCTCGACTGTTCCAACAGGGGTCCCTTGGGGCTTCGGGAGATTTAGCACCATTGGCACACCTCAGCTTACCTATTATCGGCAAGGGGCAGGTGACGTATAAAGGCAAACTATACGATACCGCTGATTTGTACCGGCAGTTAAATATTGCACCCCTAACGCTCCGGGCAAAAGAAGGGCTCGCCTTACTAAATGGCACTCAATTCTCAACCGCTTACGCTGTTTGGGGGTTGGGAAGTGCCATTAACCTCTTTCATCAGGCGACAATTTGCGCTGCTATTTCCATGGAGGGTTTTGATTGCCAAATAACGCCTTTCGATGAGCGGCTCCACGCTATTCGCCCGCACGAAGGGCAAATGTTGGTAGCCAAGATGGTCAGGGAAATCATCGCTGGTAGCCAAATCGTCCAACAGGAGAAAACGCATACGCAAGACCCCTACTCCTTCCGGTGCGTTCCCCAGGTGCACGGTGCTACCTGGCAGGTGATTAGTCATGTTCGCCAGGTATTAGAGACGGAGATTAACGCTGTGACGGATAATCCCAATATTTTCCCCGAAGACGATGCCATTATTTCCGGTGGAAATTTCCACGCGCAGCCCATCGCACTTGCGGCGGATTATCTTGCGATGGGATTGGCTGAACTGGGCAATATTTCCGAGCGCCGGCTTTATCAGTTGATAGGAGGCCAACGGGGGCTGCCCGATTTTCTGACCCCTAATCCCGGGTTAAACTCCGGTATGATGATTCCGCAATACACGGCTGCCTCCATTGTGAGTCAAAACAAACAACTGTGCACGCCGGCCTCCGTTGATTCCATCGTATCCTGCAACGGACAGGAAGATCACGTCAGTATGGCTGCTAATGCCAGTACCAAACTCTACCGCATTGTACAAAATGTGGAGCAGTTACTCGCCATTGAGTTGATGGCAGGCGTACAGGCGCTGGAATTTCGACGCCCGTTGAAGTCTTCCGACTTTATCGAAAATATCGTCGCCGAATACCGCAAAGTTGTACCCCGATTGGAAGAAGATCGCATATTGAGCTATGATATGAAGGCTGGCTTAGCGTTTTTGCGGGCTTTGGAGTGGGGTGGATGATTTAAAGTTATCCAAACAATCTCTCATATAGCTCGCCGACCTTGCCAATAGCTACAATCTCGATGCCGTAGCGCTTGCGGTC
>JALVDO010000357.1 GCA_027008975.1 Saprospiraceae bacterium
ATACTGGAGAATGTCAGGCTCCTTCACCAGCAGGCAATGGTCAAGAAGACGGACGTTGATAAAATCTCCCTCCAGATTCTACAATTGGAGAGTAAGTTGGATATGATTCAGAGCCAATACGAGCAGGTACTGAATGGGATGAAGATAATGATGGGCATCTCTCTGGATGAGACCTTCGAGGTTGAGCCCACCATTCACTACCAAAAAGAAGTCGGCTATTCAAGTCAATCCACTCTGGACATTCGCATTGTGGAAACCAAAAACCGACTGCTTTTGGGAGAACTAAATACGCTTAAAAAATCACAATTACCGGCTGTCGTCTTGTATGGTTCGTATGGATTAACAGGATATGGTTATGACCAGTCTCCTAATCAATTCCTCGATTTTTATCCTATTGGATTTGTCGGTGTAAAAGCAACCTATTCTCTTTTTGATGGAAGTGTAACCAGAAAAAAAAGAAATCAAAAAATAAGAGAAATTGCAAATAACAACCTACAGTTGGAGTTGCTAAACGACCAGAACCAGCTACAAGTTAATAATGCGACGCTGAGAATCGGAGTTGCAATGCAGACTATTGAAACAGCACAACATCAAATTGACTATGCCCAATCAATCTATGCCCAAACTGTCTTGCAGCAAAAACAAGGAGTTGCATCAGTCACCGACATCCTTCTTGCCGACAACGCTGTACGAGAGGCACAGCAAAGCTATCTTTCGGCAATCATCGGTTATATGAAAGCAGATCTTGAATTAAAAAAATTAACAGGAAATATTAAAAATTAAAATGACAATGAAAAACATTATAAGTATATTGATATTAATAGCACTTCTGGTGCTAATTGTACTGAAATTGAAAGAGAATAAAGAGGTTGTGCAAGATCGAATCTATCATTTTGACAAAGAGCAACCCATCAATGTGTACACGCAAAAGATAAGTGAAGTCAGCGACAATAAAGAATACGCCATTACCGGTAATTTTGTACCGAACAAAGAGGTGAAAATCAATGCTGATATACAAGGGAAAGTCGTTTCCATCTATGTAGATGCAGGGCAAAAAGTAAAAAAAGGACAAAAACTAATCAAATTAGATGCCTCCTTACTGGAGCTGCAATTAAAAACCCTAAACGTAAAAATCGAGGGCTTAGAGTCTGACGTCAGGCGCTTTAAAATTCTAGCTCAGGCAGATGCCATACAGGCTGTTCAACTGGAAAAGGTGGAGTTGGGACTGAAGGCAGCCAAATCAGAACGGGCAAGTATTCAGGAAAAGATTAAAAAAACCGTGATTTATGCTCCTTTTTCCGGAATTATTACTGCAAAAATAACTGAAGTTGGATCTTTTGCTGCTCCCGGGATGCCGTTGTTGCTATTAACGGATATTAACAGACTAAAATTCACGGTAAATGTACCGGAAAGCGAAATTGATTTATTCAAAAACAATGCCTCATATCCGGTAAAAGCCGACGCATTCCCCGCACTCAACCTAACGGGAAGGGCAACCATGATTGGTAGCAAAGGAAATATGGGAAATAGCTATCCCGTACAATTTGAAGTAAAAAACACACCAGATCAAAAAATAAAGGCTGGCATGTTTGGAAAACTGATTTTGGAACAAAACATCTCGGAGAATATCGTTATCGATGCCTCCTCAATTATTGGCTCCGGTATCCACCCAAAGGTCTATGTCATATCCAATGGCAAAGCAAAGTTACATGACGTCGTTATTGCCCAAAGAATAGGAAGCGAAGTCGTCATTGGAAGCGGATTGCAGGCGGGTGATGAGATAGTGACCGGAGGGTTTATAAATCTATTTGACGGTGCTAATGTCCGTACCGGAAACAAATAAAAATCGAACACAATGAACATTACAGAAATATCAATAAAACGTCCATCACTAATCATTGTACTTTTTAGTGTACTGATACTACTTGGCTATATCGGATACAAAAATCTGAGCTACGAGTTACTACCGGATTTCAACCAGCCCGTAGTGGTGATAAAGACCATTTATCCGGGGGCAGAACCACAAGAAGTGGAAACTTCGGTCTCGAGAAAAATCGAAGATGCATTATCCAATCTTGAAGGGATAGATTTCCTTGTGACAAAATCATTACCCAATGCATCCGTCATCATCGCCAACCTGAAATACGGTACGAATCTAGACATCACGATGCAGGATGCCCAGCGGTATATTGACAATATTCGGAATGATTTGCCCGATGCTATTCTCAGCCCGGTCATGAGTAAGGTGTCGCCAAATGACTTGCCAATCATGTCCATAAGTGCAACGAGTAACTTACCGGCAACCGATTTTTACCAAAAAATGACCGATGATTATCTGCCTCAAATACAGCAACTGAAAGGGGTGGCAGAAATAACCATTTTAGGAGGGGAAGAACGTGAGGTACAAGTCAAAGTCGATCAGGCAAAGCTCAAATTGTACAAGGTATCCCTGCTTCAGGTAGTGGAGGCTATAAATCGTTCTGGTATAGACCTGCCGGCAGGAAATATCGAATCTTTTACAGAGCGAAATTCCGTTCGGCTTACCGGCAAGTTTCACGACCTCGAGGATATTAGAAATGTGCAGGTTGCCATGCCTACACCAGGAAGCCCGGTTTACGTCAAAGATGTAGCAACAGTTACCGATGGCATCCGGGAGATCACCTCACTTAGCCGATTCAATGGAAAGGCCGGTTTGGGATTAATCCTCAAAAAACAGGGGGATGCCAATGCTGTTGATGTATCCAAACTGGTACACGACAGACTACAACTAATAGAGGAGCAAAACAAAGATGCAGACGTGAAATTTATCATTGCCGATGATAGTACTGAAAATACGATTGCGGCTGTTGAATCGGTGGTAGATGACCTCATCCTTGCCGTGATATTGGTCTCCATCGTCATGTTATTATTCTTGCGAAGCTTCCGAAACTCCCTGATTGTTTTAGTTGCAATTCCGACCTCTTTAGTGACAGCCTTTGCAGTCATGTGGTTACTTGGTTTCACCCTGAACCTCATGACACTTTTGGCAATGTCTTTAATTATCGGAATATTAGTCGATGATGCCACGGTGGTGCTTGAAAATATCCAGCGGCATCTCGACATGAAGAAAAACCCACGTATAGCTGCGATGGATGGTCGTATGGAAATCGGATTTTCTGCCCTTTCCATCACACTAGTTGACGTAGTTGTATTTTTGCCTATCCTGTTTTTACAGGTATTTGTCGCTGATATGTTGAAGGAGTTTTCCATTGTAGTCATCACCTCTACACTGACCAGTTTACTG
>JALVDO010000358.1 GCA_027008975.1 Saprospiraceae bacterium
TCTTGGAGGCATCAAGGTGATAACTTCGCAGCCTTTACAGGCAAGAAGGTGTCAACTTGATGCCAGATTTCGTATTTTAGTTCCGTTTAATCGCTCCCTAATCTTCCTACATTCTCATTCTCATTCACTATTGTTTTTTCGTTTCCACATTTTCACTTCGCGTTCCATTAGTGTTGTGAATTTGTAAGGCATATTGCGCTCTAAGCTGATTTTTTTATCCAATAAAGGGTGCTCGAAAGATAGTCCTGTGGCGGAAAGAAAAAGTCCTTTTTGTCTCAAGACCTTTCCCGGAGGGCTATATCGTTTATCTCCAACAATTGGATGCCCTATGCCGGAAAGATGAATCCTCAGTTGATGGGTTCTTCCGGTCGTTGGCAATAATTCCACTAGGGAAAGTGCTTTGTTTTTGATGGAAGGGACGACCTGCAATCGTATGAATTCCGTAAGTGTATTTTGTCCTTCTATGGGGGTAGAGATGATGCCCTTTTCCTTTGTTTCTCCGACCACAATAGCTCGGTATTTTTTCCGAATGGCATGCTGCTCGAATAGTCGCGCTAATCTGATTCTCGCTTGTACGGTTTTTGCGATAAGCACTAACCCACTCGTCGGAGCATCCAGTCGGTGTACGGGCAGCATCCATGGGAGGGCGTCTCTTTGGGAGGAAGGCTCAAGGTTGTATCCCAGTGCATTGGTTAGCGTCTTGTATTGATTGCCGCTGACGACTATACCTGCCGGCTTCCAGACTACAGCGAGAAAATCATCTTCATAGACAATCTCCAGCTTTAGCGGGAAAATCTTTGGCGGCTTCTCCTCTAAGTCGTGCAGCTCGATAATATCTCCGTATTTTACCCATCTGCTTCCTTCTACGACTGCTCCATTCAGTCGGATAGCGCCCTTTTTGATAGCCTTTTTGATGCGGTTGTGCGTGGGTAGCTGGGGGAATATCCCCGACAGGTAATCTATCAGGCGGGTGGCTTCCGGCAGTTCTTTTGTGATATGGTGGCGTTCAATTAGCATTATTACTTGATACCCAAAATAAATTCGGAAACATCCTTCTTGAATTGCTTCATGGACGGCGGATGGATATACATCATGTGTCCGGCACGATAGTATTTCATAATGATATTGGCGCGGCGATCCGGTGTCAGCCCTAGGTGGTCGATGGAATACTCCACACCATAGAAGATGGTGGCCAAATCGAAGTAGCCGTTGAGGATGAGTACCTTCATATTGGGGTCGTGATTGAGCGCTCGAGCCATATCCGGTCCTGTATTGATGGCGGCATCTGCATTCCAACGTTTATTCCCACGGTGA
This sequence comes from Saprospiraceae bacterium, assembly GCA_027008975.1. Classification (GTDB taxonomy): domain Bacteria; phylum Bacteroidota; class Bacteroidia; order Chitinophagales; family Saprospiraceae; genus JALVDO01. The sequence continues at coordinate 1,315 of JALVDO010000358.1, forward strand.
CTCCAGTCCCATTTGAAGCCAGGTTGGCTATAGGCGGAGGTATTGTACCTCAACTTTTTATTGACTTTCAAAACGCGGTAAAAATAGTCGAGGAAACCCGTCGTAAAGGCGGGAGAAATGGCACTGCTTTGTGGGTCGTAATTGGCGAATTGACTCAAGAGATCATCATTTACACCCTTGAATCTGGAATCGAGTCTGCCTACCGTCATGCCTTCATCCCTTAACAATTCCTGAAAGTATTCTCGTGCTTGTACGCGCAGGTTGGCACGCATCCAGTATTCCTTTTTAAGTCCAGTGTAATGTTGTAATTGAACAGCAACTTTTTCTTTTTCTTTCTCGCCTATCCCGTTGCCTTTGAATAACGCCGGCAGGTAGGTCTTTTCGGTAAAGTCTTTTACTTCTGCAATAAATGCCTCGAGGTCTTCCGGTTTTTCGTCGAGCTTATTATGGTACCAAGCGGTAGTGGCGTAGGTTGGTAAATAGAGGATATAGGGCATATCATCATCGGGCGGGAAGAGCAGGGTGCGCAAATCAAACACAGCGGAGACCATAATGACCCCATTGAGGGCGATGCCTTGGCTGAGCAGTCTGTCCATTATACCTGCATTCCGGAAAGTACCATAGCTTTCTCCTAGTAGAAACTTGGGTGAGTTCATCCGGTCATTTTCGATTAAATATTGCGTAATAAACAAACTAATTGACCGAATATCTTGATCTACGCCCCAAAAGTCACCGGCTTTTGATTTCCCGACAGGGATACTAAGGCCAGTGCCAATGGGGTCAATCATCACCAAATCGGCAATATCGAGAATGGAATATTCATTGTTGACAAGCTGATAAGGTGCAGCGGGTGTGAAATTGGGGTCATTGATGACAATCCTCTTCGGACCCAAAATGCCCATGTGGAGCCAATAGGAGGAAGAGCCAGGACCGCCGTTGTAAGCAAAAACAATAGGCCTATTGGCGTGGTTGTTGTCTCCTTTTTTTGTATAACTGGTAAAACCAAATAAAGCGATGGGGTCATTACTTTCATCGCGCAGTAGCACCGTACCTGCCTTGGCTGTTAAATCGATGGTTTTACCATCAATTGTAACTTGCTGCTGAGTTGTTGAAACCTCCGGCTCCGGAATGGGTTTGGGCTTGTTTTTATCAGTTTTGTCTTGTGAAAATAGATTGACTGAAATGAGGGTGAATAGTGCAATAAAAAGGGTGATTTTCTTCATGATTAAGTGTTTTGGTCGTAAAAGTACGAAAATCCGCCAAAATGGGCATCAATCTCGCCTTTCACATTTTTTTAACACTTTCAATGTGACATTTCTATTTGAACATTCGTTTAAACAAGGTGTTCGACAATTATTAAACTTAATAAATTATAATTTTATGAAAAATTTCAAAATTTTATTGACCATGGTCGCATTCTTCTTTTTGATAGGAGCTACTACTGCACAGGATGCAAAAGCGGTGGAGAGTGATGACCAAAAAATCGAAAATAAAGCCCAAAAGAGGGTGAATAGTCTTAACAAAAGGCTAACTTCAGTAGGGGAAGGATACGCTTTGACGGATGATCAAAAGGCTAAGGCACTGGAGATTTATAAAAAGGGTTTTGCAGATATTGCTGCCGCAAAGCAGGGATTAGAAACAAAAGAAGAAAAGAAGGCCGCTACCAAGCCAATCAGAATGGAGATGAATACCGCTATCAACAACAGTGTATTGACTAAAGCACAGTTGAAAGCGCTTCGACGCAGAGGAAAGCATAAGGCAGCGGCAAAGAAAATGAAAAAGGAGGATAAGAATTAGAGAATTACTGGGCGTAATTGCATTATTGTGAATATAAATGCTGGAGCAACTGCACGGTTTTTAATCACAACTTGTAATTGTTACCGGTGTTAACTAACAAGTGAGTGTCTTAGTAAAAGAGAAGAAGCCTTGCCGTTGTGCAGGGCTTCTTTAATTAAGCTAACTTGAGG
>JALVDO010000359.1 GCA_027008975.1 Saprospiraceae bacterium
AGGATGCCAATATCTTTATAATTGGGCATGAAATCCGGATATTTTTCAATATTCCGGTTCAATAGTTTGAAGGCTTTGTTTACTTCCGTAAAAGCCCGATAATACTCTCCAAATCTAAGTGCCAACAACGCCCAGTGAAGGCGAATATCAGCCTGAGCATACAGATAGTAGGGCGTGTCAGGTCTCCCTTTTTTGATGGACTGAATTCGTCGCTCTTTTTCTTTTAATTTTTGAGTGTAAAGCTGGTATTCTTCACGAATAAAGATCGTAAAGAAGTCATTGTAATCCTCGATGAGATAGACTAAAATGTTATCCGAACCGGATGACTTTATTATATTAGAAAGGATATTTTTGGATTCGAGTATTCTGAGGCTGAGGGTCCGGTTGTATGCCCTTTGAAGCTCTTTTGTAAAATGGGTATCCGACTGCCCCGGCAATGTAGTGTTGATAATGAGCAGAAGGAGTGAATACCAAACAACAGTGGATAAAATAATGTGTTTTCTCAATGTTTTTTATTTTTTTACAGCACCGTGAGTTTCAAACTCCCGGTGCTGCAAAAGAGAAGTCCTTAGGCTTCCTTTGGAGCTTCAGCCTCCACCTTTTCTTTCTTGCCCACCTCTAGGATGTAATCATCAACAAGTACGCGGCCACAATGCTCGCAAGTGATAATTTTAGTGCGTTGCCCTATTTCCAATTGCACCTGTGGTGGAATTTCATTGAAGCACCCACCGCATGCATCTCTGGACACCTGCACTACGGCCAAACCGTTCTTATACGTTGCTCGAAATCGATCGTAGGCTTTGAGTAGCCTGTCTTCGATTTTTTTCTTCAATCGCTCTGACTTTCTTTTGAGTTTTTCTTCTGTTTTTTCCGTCTTCTCTATGATTTTTTCCAGCTCGACTTTTTTGTCGCCGAGTGCTTCGATTTTTTTATCGCGCTTCTCTGCCGTAGCGGCAAGCGTTTCCTTTTTAGCTTCCAGTTCCACATCTGTTTGCCGAAGCTTTTTCTCTGAAAGCTGAATTTCGAGTTTTTGCATTTCAATCTCTTTGGTCAATGCTTCAAACTCTCGATTATTTTTAACATCGTCTAACTGTCTGGTATATCGCTCAATAAGGCTTTTTGCTTCCGCAATATTAGCGTGGTGCTTAGCGATGACAGATTCTATTTCTGCAATGTTTTCCTCAATACGATGAATTCTTTTATCCAATCCGGTAATCTCGTCTTCCAAGTCTCTCACTTCCATGGGGAGCTCACCTTTCAAGACTTTGATTTCATCAATTTCTGAATCTACCAACTGTAATTCGTATAATTTTTTCAGTTTTTCAGCTATTGTCAATTCTGCCATTATAGTATAGTTAAATTGTTTTTTATTACAAATATTGAACGGGATTTGTGGTCAAATCCGTACAATGGAGTGCAAAATTACTAAAATTATTGGAAAGATGCTTGAATAATAAGTCAATTGTGAATTGTTCGCTCTCAAAATGCCCAATGTCAGCGATGATAATCCGGTTTTCAGCGTCAAAAAATTCATGATACTTGAAGTCACCGGTAATGAAGATGTCCGCTTTATGCTGTATTGCCTGTCGCAAAAGAAAACTTCCCGAACCGCCACAAATGGCCACTTTTTTAATGGGTTTACCAAGGAGTGCGGTATGTCGAATACAGCCTGTTTGCATGGTATTCTTTAGAAACTTTAAAAACTTCATTTCCTGCATGGGTTGTGGCAACTCTCCAATCATTCCCGCCCCCACTTTCGTACTGACATTCTCGGATGAGATTATTTGGTAATGATTATTTTTGATGCCGTGTTTATCAAGGATATTCAGAAGTATTCCCTTCTCCCCCACGTCGAAAGGAATGCGCAATTGACGCTCAGCAGTATCCGGATAAAACCCGGCTTGGCTCAATTCTTCTGTTAACTCTAGGTTTGGTTGAAACTCCCATATCTCGACGATTTTCCGGAGCCGCTTAGGAGCCAAAATTCGAGTGTTAACTAACCCCAGCTTTGCAGCAAACTGTTCATTGACACCTTTGGCATAAACGTTATCCAAATTGGTGTGTATTGCATAAATGGCAATATCATTTTTGATGGCTTTAATGACGGTTCGCTCAACGTAATTCGTTCCGGTGAAGGTCTTTAGTCCTTTGAATACAATGGGATGATGAGCGACGACGAGATTGCAGCCCTTTTCGATAGCTTCATCAAGGATAGCCTCTGTTGAGTCAAGGCAAATCAAAACGCCCGTCACCTCTGCTTGCCGATTGCCCACAATCAGACCGGAATTATCGTAGCTTTCCTGATAGACCGGAGGAGCTATTTTTTCTAAAAAATTGATAACGTCTCTTATCTGCATAGTTTAGTTTTTTATGATTTTGCGCAAAGCGACTCCGCTCTCTGTCCTCCCCCTATCCTGATTGCCATCGTATTAAAACAAGGGTTTGGTGAAATTGTTACATTAAAAGTATGATTTTTATTAGAGATTGAAATAGAAGAACCGGATTAATAAGAAACCAGAAATCCAATCTCAAGGCATAGCCAAAGAATTTATACATTTTTTTGACAGAGCGAAAATAATAAAATTCTTTTTTATACCTTTGCGCATGGAAAAAAATAAACTTAACACCGCGCTCCTTTTTGAAGAAGGACTTACCTTTGATGATGTACTTTTAGTACCCGCTTATTCGGAAGTATTGCCACGGGATGTGGATTTGAGTACACAATTTACCAGAAATATTAGATTAAATACGCCATTTGTATCTGCTGCAATGGATACAGTGACGGAAAGTCGCCTGGCGATTGCCCTCGCCCGACAGGGAGGGATTGGTATTATTCATAAAAATATGACCATTGCCCAGCAGGCTGAGCAGGTGCGTAGCGTCAAACGTTCTGAAAGTGGAATGATTATGGATCCGGTCACCCTGACGGCGGACGCTTCTCTATCCGATGCCCTAAGTGTTATGCGAAAGCATAAAATCGGAGGAATACCAATCATTGATGCCAATCATCGGCTCATTGGCATACTAACCAATCGGGATATTCGCTTTGAGCGAGACGTTAACAAACCCGTCATGAAATTAATGACGAAGGAAAATCTCGTCACCGTTCCTGAAGGCACTACGCTAGAACAGGCACGCGAAATACTCCAACAACACAAGATTGAAAAATTACCTGTAGTAGACAAGCAGGGTATTTTAAGGGGTCTTATCACCTATCGGGATATTATGAAGGTATCCGACTATCCCAATTCCTGTAAAGATACTTACGGTCGGCTT
>JALVDO010000360.1 GCA_027008975.1 Saprospiraceae bacterium
TCAAGCAAAACAGGCGACGACCATCCTAGAAAAAGTAGAATATCAGGTCGGAAAAATTGGCACCATCACACCGGTGGCGAAAGTCACGCCGGTAACGCTGGCAGGGGCGACTATCTCCTCCATTTCCCTGCACAATAGTGATTTTATCGAGGAGAAAGACATCCGAATCGGCGACAAAGTGCTCATCGAAAGAGCCGGCGACGTCATTCCCTATATCGTCAAATCATTGGCAGATCTGCGGGATGGTAGCGAGCAGAAAATCGTCTATCCTGAATTTTGCCCCGTCAATGATACCGACCAACCGGTCAGGCTCGTCCGCCACGAAGGAGAAGCTGCCTGGCGATGCCCGAATTGCGTCTGTGGTGCACAGGATTTGCAACGCCTCATCTTTCACGTCTCAAAGGATGCCATGGACATCGACGGGATGGGAGAATCCATCGTGAAGAAGTTTTTTGAGTTGGGATGGGTGCGTACTTTCGCGGATATTTACCGACTCGACTACGAAAAAATCGCCCAATTGGAAGGCTTTGGTGAAAAATCCGCAAAAAATATTCAAAATGCCATTGAAAAAGCAAAGAAAAACCCCATACACCGCCTGCTTTACAGTCTGAGTATCCACCATGTCGGCAAAAAGGTTTCCAAGCTGCTCGCCGCCGAAATACAGTCCATCTTCGACTTGCAAAAGTGGAGTATTGAAGACCTCACCAACATCAAAGACATCGGTCCCATCGTCGCCGAAAACATCGTCGAATACTTCTCCAATCCGGAGAACATCGCCGTCCTTAAAGAAATGGAAGAACTCGGCGTCAATACCAGACAATTGGAAAGCGACCGCCCCATTCAGGGGTTGGAAGAGGGGCCACTCGTCGGCAAGACCATTTTATTCACCGGTGCACTCCAGCAAATGAGTCGAAAGGAAGCCCAACAAAAAGCCGAAGCCGCAGGTGCTAAAAACGTCAGTGGGGTCAGCAAAAAACTGGACATACTCGTCGTAGGAGAAAAGCCCGGCTCCAAGAAGAAAAAAGCACTCGAAATCGGAACAGTTCAAATTCTAACAGAGGAAGAGTTTTTGGCGTTATTATCGTGACAAAAAGCTTATATCTTTAAAAACCGACAGCACCACACGCTGCCATTTGCATCAAAAACACGTAAGCAATAAACACCATTCGGGATGTTATCAAGAGAGATGGCTTTTAATTCCAGAATGCCCCTTCGAAGAATATACCCATTTTCGTTGATAATCTGATAGCTTTTATTACTAAAGACATCTGACATTTCCACCTGAATAAAGCGCCTTGCCGGATTGGGGTAAACCACAAAAGATGGTTTTTTAAAAAAGATAGCTGCAATAGTGGATACATTGTAATTCCCGTCAAAATCTACCTGCTTCAACCGGTAATAAGATTGCCCCGCAAGGGGAAAGCGATCGGTGTAAGTATAAACCAACGCTCCGTTACTATCTCCCGATGCACTCACTTTGCCAATAGTCGTCCACGACCGGGCATCCGGGCTACTCTGAATCTCAAAAAAGGCAGCATTTTCTTCGATAGCCGTCTCCCATTTTAACGCCACCTCATCACCTACAACGGTGGCGATTAGAGGACTCGAAAAGACAACTGCCATCGGTGACTGAATCTCATCCGCTCCACAATCAACTGTCTGATAAACGCGATTTTCGCCATCCATATCCACCTCTCCTGATGCGGGTGTAAAGGCGGGGTCTCCTGCATTCACGGCAGGCGAATTGGTAGCAATGTGAAAATCTGCCGCTCCCGGATTAACAAACAATGGGTCGCCAAAGGTCGAATGAGCATTGGTTCCGGTTGTTGTATAAATATTCGATAATCCCGTCAAATCAGCTCCGTCCCAATACGCCTCCACATTTGCCTGTCCGGCTACGCAATAAACCAAATTGTAATCCATCGTCATATTGGGTTGACTACGATCATTGCCCATGAAAAAATTCTGTGCAGAGATATAAAATATATTCTCCGAAATGGTGCTGTTTCGGAACTCGGTAATCAGTAATTCTCCATTGTAACTGTTAGAGACATCATTGTGATAAAGCGTATTATTGGTGACAATACAATTATCGACATAACCACCCGTAGCGACATCATAGCCGCCTAAAGCAAGTCCGACACTTCTATTTTCGTATAGGACGTTGTTGCGGACTTTTATATCCTTGCAACTTCCACTTTGTTCGCAGCCTATTTCTATTCCATACCCATTGGCGTAGCTTGTATTATTTTCAACTATCACACTCCAGGCGCCATCGAGATAAATCCCGGCTGATGCGCTATAGGTGGAGACATTGTGGTGACAAATGTTGTTTTTGATAACGCCATTCCGTGCGTGGTCTAGCGCCGGGGTCGGGCAATCACCATAGTTCCCGCCGGCATCCAGCCCGATATTGGCATTGTTATACACTAGATTATTACTCATTTCAAAGCCATCAACATTCCCCCAAAGGGAAATGCACTCACTAAACCCCGGTCGGCAATCATATACCGTATTACCTTGTATCAATACATTAGAGATAGGTGTGGTTGCGTGCGTACCAAGCATCGTCACAACCGGAATATTGGTATTGGAATTGACCGCTGCATTGACATTACGCGAAATGGCAATATTGCTAAAAGTATTATTGATGATTTCAATATTGCTACCATAACCCTGTATCAGCATTCCGGCACCATCAGAGGAATAAACATTGGTAAAATGCAAACCTTCAATCCGGTAATAACTCTGATTCTCTGCAAAAAACACAGGCGTATTGTCATTAAAGCTATCCGCATCAACGACAACCGTCTCATTGGGGTAGTTCTTGATGGTAATCATATTGCCGGCGGTACCGCTCACCTGTAGAAATAATTTTTCGGGATAGCTCCCCCCTCTAATCAACAGCACATCACCGGCAGACAACTGATCAAGTCCGTATTGAATCGTCTGCCAGGGAGCTGCCAGCGTACCGGAATTGCCATTGTTACCCGAATTGGAAACATAGTAAGTCGTTTGGGCAATCAGCGTGGATATCCCCGTTACAAAAAACAGGAATGTATGGAAGAGTCGTGTCATGGTTATATTTTTTCTGCTAATAAAACGGAATAAATGTAATTTCCCCTACTTGCTTAGTAGAAAAGTATAAAGGCTAAAGGCTAAAGTATAAAGGCTAAAGGCTAAAGGCTAAAGTTTAAAGGCTAAAGGCTAAAGGTTAAAGGTAAAAGTGAAATTGGTTTTGAAAATGGAATCCTACTACTGACGAACTGCGTTG
>JALVDO010000361.1 GCA_027008975.1 Saprospiraceae bacterium
GCGCCCCCTGCAAATTCATCATGCCCAGACCTAAGGCGAGCAGCACAATGCCGATGGTGATGAAGATATCGCCAAAACTTCGTATAAAGCGCAGCGGCTCCTCGGCCGTGACCGCAGGCTCGAATTCGCAAGCCTCGGCGTTGTCGGTGCTTTCAGGCTCGGCGGAATCCAGAAAGCGCAGGAGCGGATCGACCTGCTCCGACAGCAGCAGCCCCTGCTCAGCCGCTTGTTGTAGCTTGCTTCGGTCGATCATCAGGTATACAGACCGGTGGTCTGTCCAGCTCGATCATTCATGTTGAGAGATTCCATCAGGCTGATCTGAATTTTGGAAAATAGCCATAATACTCGGAGTGATCGACATCGTAGTTAGCCATTCCCGATCGGGTCAGGCAGCCCTTCGGGGCAATATAGCTGTGTATGGTCTTTTCCTTGTTGGTTTCATGCCAGGCGATGTTGAAGGCCGCAAGGTTTGGAAAGAAGTACAAACCGCAATGGGGCAGATGATCGTGAATCCACCAGGCAAGATCCTGCCATGACTTGCCGTTCTCGTACTGGTCCGCAAACCACGGGATCACAACACTGACCGTCGCGCCGATGGAGCCCGTCGAATCGGGATAATCAAAGATATGGGCTGCATAATTGGCTTCATTGGAAGCGCAATTCAGCTTGTTTTCGTTCCCGAACTGATTCACAGCAGGTGATCTATAACCCGAGAAGATGGAGATTCGACCGAAGGTGCTGTTCAGCGGTTCAAGAATCTCCTGACATAAATGGTAGCAGGCCTCGATAGCCACATCAGGGTAATCGGGAATGTTCGGAATGCCATGAAAATTCGATATCTCGCTATACAGGAAATCACGCATGTAGAAGGACTTGGACAACCGAACAGCGCCGAGTTTTTCCAGTGATTTTACTGATCGTGGATTTTTCATTGAAGGTGACTTTAGTATTTAGCAGTGACATTGAGCTGTTAGCGATGATTTTGATATGTGTTTTTAAGCACGATATCAGAGACCATTCGATCATAGCTCCGCTGTCTATAATAAATAGTTAACATGAAAGTAGAAAAAGCTAAAAGCACAATGCCTACAATAGACGTACCACCTTCACAAAATACAAACATGTAGAATGACATTGCTGCTAATAGAGTGAAAAGAGTTATGAATAGCCAGCTTGCGAATTTTTCAATAAATTTGAAAATTGTCGAAGATGCAATTGCAGTGTATTGAAGTTTACCATTCGAGTAGTAAACTATACCCGGTGTTTTTTTCAGAGCATATATAATTGCTGAGCAATTATCACTTTGTGCTAATGATTCTATATCTGGATAGCTCATTCTCAGGCCATGAATCAACCGAAATAGTTCTGTGGATGTGTGTTTCTTCTTTCTTTCAATTGCCACATCCAGTTTTTCAAGAAGGTCAGCTTTCATCTTTTGTGAGTTGCCAATATTGAAAATGGTCGCTTTATAAGAACTGACAATCGTGATAATACCTACAAGTACTTTGGATAAGATTTCAATTTCCATAACCTATTATGCGTTTGCAAATATGATGGCATAACTCAGTAGAGAATGAGCCAAGTAAATAGAAAGGAGCCTATCACCATCAGATACATGTTTAAAAAGTCGTGGGCGGTTGTTGCTAGAAGGATTATGAATTAAAGAGTGTTACAGCGAAAACACCTATCAGAAAATACACTATTGGCAATCCATACCGCAAGAAAAATATTGTTTTATTGAGCCCCGGAACACTTGAAGAATGATTGTTCATGAAATCTATCAACTGTTCTTCGGTTATTCCTGCAGATTCTATTATTTCTTCTACTTCGGGTCTTACTCGGCCATACACAACCAATTTATTCATGTCGGAAGTTCCATTTGCTTTCAAAAGGTGGGTAAAAAACATTTTCATTATGAGATTATCTAAAAGAAATAGAAACAAATATAAAGTCAAGAATATTGCTATATATGTTTTATAATAAGATGTAAATTGACTAGATATAATGGTGCTAATAATCGGGATGAATAGGTAGGCAAAAGAAGCAATATTGCGGTAATTAACAACCTTTCTAACATCTTTATATATTTTCTTCTTATTCTTCATGCCCTAAGTTTGTAAATATGATTTTTTAATCTGGCTTCGCCGTAACGATCTATTATCGTCAGAACTAATTAATCAATCTGCGAAAAGTGTGCAAACATGTAGTTAAAAAACAAATTAATCATTAACGAACACCAAGTTAATATAAACATAATCACGGAATCTTCCCCCGATAAAGTTGTCATCCCTTCATGCTGCCTGACTCAACTCGAATGCTACGGGGGATTGATAGTGTAGTTGCATTCCATATTGAGCCGATTGTTAGCGAAATTATTTATGCCATTCAATTGAGTTACATGCAGATCGAGCGACACGAGTTATACTGTTTTTGATCGACTGATTGTCTGTTTCAATGTTTTCCATCTCCGCTTGCACCACGTCTTTTATCTTCTCCCAAGTTATCCAGCAAACAACGTCATCTATTTTAGACAATGCAAGCTCTTCAGTAATTGAATGGTTTTCAGCTCTATTAAGTACAGATTTTATAAACAATTTGATAGATTCTTTAATACTTATCTTTCCATGTTTCTGAACGGAAATGGGTGGTTCTTTTCCGAGCACTAATAGTAGCAAAGGGCTTCTATTACCAGCCTCTCTGAGTGAAAGTACATATTCTCTAGCTAGCTGCTCAGGCTGGAAAGAGCTTTGCCTAATTCTCTTTGCTTCTAGAACAACATATACATTTTGTGTTTCTATCAATCCATCTGGTTGTACGGGGAGTTTGGTTTGATGCCTTTCGCCGCTCGGGATTAGATAATGATTGCCAGGCAACAATGAAAACTCTGCTTCTTCAATTTCATTTATTAAAATCTCTCTTGTATTATTGGCACCCTCCGAAGCGGCAACTATTTTACCAAGAAAGGTTGTTCGAGGAAGAAAGTCGAGTGCTTGAAAGACTTCTGCAGTTAATACATTTTCAAACCCTCTTCCTCCTTCTCGATATGAATTTATTGTTTTTCCGACCCACGATAATTCTTCAAGGAGTCGTCCAAAAACAGACTGATTTTCTGGGTTGTAGTCTCTTACTTCACTCATGCCTTTTGATCGCTAACGGCTCAGCTGAGCGGCTTCCGTCCATCCGGCCCTGGATGGGCCGGGTGGGCGGATGACCGTTCTAGCGACTTGATAGACGGCGCTTCGCAGTCGGTAGCCTTGCTTTTCATTCGTATGC
>JALVDO010000362.1 GCA_027008975.1 Saprospiraceae bacterium
ACGAAATAAAAATAAACTAAACAACGCCTGCGAAAAGATTCTCGAAATAAATATGGGGCAAAGATAATAGATTAAAGTGTAAAAACAAAAAATATCTAAAAAAATATTTAAATTTTATTTGTTTTAAATACTTGTCTGTGGCTACTTAAAAGCATCAACAGCGCGTTGGCCATCCCTGAAGTTTCGGTTGTGGGGAATCTCCAGAAAATCCAATGGTCCGGGCTTGACTCTAATATAGAAAGTGTAAGAACCCCGATTCGGTGCCCAGTTCATCCCCATCTCCCAACAATGAAGGTCGCGACTGAACCCCAGAGATGGGTAGGTAATCTTATTGGCTTTGAAGTCGTATCCGATACGTCCGATATTGAGATTCCAATTTTCGGTGAGGCGGATATTACCATTCATGTCGATGGTATTCGTAGTAATAATAATGGTATCTTTGAAGCCACCGTTCTCCAGGGGCATTCGCGTCATATCCATCCCGAAATTATGCGAGATTCTGAAGTCTTGAAACAAATCGAAAAAGTCGGGTTCTTGAGTGCTGCTTTTCTTCTTTTGTCCTCCTCTTGTATTATCAGGCTTATTTTCGCCGGTTATCCATGCTTTGATTTCCCTTGCGGTAAGATTGGTTGTCAGGCTTAGATGGGCATTGAGGAATTGCACCGGGCTTTTCTTTTTGTCCCAATTGAGGATGCGACCGGGGTCTCTTACCAAGGATAGTCTGCTACCTGTAGAACTCATTATATTGACGTAGGGGTCGAAGGTGGCAGAGAAGGACATCGTGGACATTCCTTTGAAGAAAGAAGTATTAGCTCTCAGGCTTATCCTACTCCAGTAGAAAGAATCCTGAGCAGCAAAGTTATAGTTTCCTCCCAAAGTCAGGCTGCGGAGTATTTTGAATTTTTTTTCGGTTGAGTCTCGTTTGGAGTAGTATTTCCCTTCAAAAACATTGCCGATGCTGTAGTTAATCGTCATCTGTTTGCCACTCGAAGAAGGTGTCCCATAGACGCCCCCTTGGAAAATGGAGTATTTGTTTGACTTGGTAGGGTCTTTTACATCTTGAATTTCCCGATACCAACCCAACTTTTCGGAGGTGTAATCGGGGCTGTAATTGAAGGAAATACTTGGCTTCATGACGTGCCTGAACCCTCTAAACCTTCCCTTGAACCGCTTCGTCAGAAACAATTGAGTGTTGAGAGAGGCTCCGATATTGACCGTCCTGTACGAACTAAATCCGGCGATGGTATCTAGAACGATTTCCCCATATTGGAGGGTATCTATTTTGGTTGTTCCATTGGTCAATACAGTCGTATCCAACTTCAAGCCCGGAACGAAATTCTGGTTTAATCTTTTCAAATACCAGACTTCCTGATAGGAAATATTTGGATTGAAATTAAAGTACTTCAGTATTTTGAAGGAAGTACCGGAGGAGGCTTTGTGTCTGGCACCAAAACGAGCTTCATCGAGCGTCTTTTGGCTTAAAAATGTCGAATCAATGCCCGAAAATGTGTTTTTTGCTTCGGCGGTATATTGTAGCGTGACGGTTTCGTACCACTTTTCTTTACCTTTGCGCTCTTTTCGTTTGAAGGGGTACAATGTCTGTGTACGAAAGTTGAAAGTTGGGAAGTTAATCGTGATATTACCCGATTGGGAGTTTTGATTATGGCTAAATCCCAGTGTCATCGAGAAGGGGCGGTCTCTCCATCTCTTTGAAAAGTTAAAATTAGAATTAAGGATATTATTATCGAGTACTTCCCTCGGGTCGTCACTATTCTTTTTGGAAAAACCATTAAAATCGAGGCGGATGGTTCCACCCAAAGTTGTGGTCGGATGTGCCTTAGGATCCTGTCGGTGCGATAGATTGACGGAAAAAGATGTGGTTGGCTCAAACAATCCCGTTTCAAAGTTTTCTTTTTGTTCACGCAAAAAGCTAACGGAAAAGTTACCGCTGTATTTGTATTTCTTTTTGTAGGTGGAAGAGGCCGTCAGTCCGATGGTTCCTTTGGAATAGAATTTTCCGGTAAGGGACAAGTTGAAATAATCATTGATAGGCCAAAACCATCCGATACCTTCCATCCCCATTCCCCAGCGATTGTTGTAGCCGTATTCATTTGGGAAAATCAAACCCGCCTTTTTCTGATCCATGATGGGGTACATCCCGAAGGGTAGCCAGAGCGGTGTGGGTATGCCCATTATCTCCAAATTGGAGGGACCCACGACAACTAGTTTTCCCGCTACAATCTTTTGTTTCCTGCTGCGAATCCCGAAGTGCGGGACTTCATTGGTACAGGTCGTGAAAATAGCGTCTTTGCTGTAGATAATATTTTTGGTCGTCTCCGTGGAGTCCTTCGCCAATCGTTGCTCAAATTTGGAGCGGGAACCATGGATAATGATACCCTCCTGCTCGGTTGTTACATCGTAAACAATACCCTTTCTCGTCTTAAAGTTATAGCGCATCCGCTTGGCTGTAAATTCTTGCGTTCCATCTTTAAAATGAGGAAATCCCGCCATATTGCCAAGACTATCCGGCAATCCCTCTGCCGTAACGATATTGTTGGCCATATCAAAGATGAGGTAATCTGCATCCAGATTGATTGAGGTGTAGGCGACGGATGCCTGGCCATATAGATAGACTTTTTGGTTTTTAATGTCGTAAATCATGGAGTCGTTGCAGGCGTATTTGACGGGTGCATCAAGAGAATCCTTCGAAAGGCGAATACCGCTAAACCGGCTAAGTACCGTATCCAGCGCAATGGTATCTGCTTCCATCACCGCGAGACTATCAGCAGTGACAGGAATGGAGTCCTGCACCGGTTTTTGCCCCAATAACAAGCACGGGAACAGTAAAATGATGATGATATGGTAAAGTCTTTTATTCAAATAGTACGAGTTCTGCTGCAAAGTTATTAAAACTAACGTACTTATCCTTGCAACTGTCTATTTCGTTGCCAACCTTTAACTATCCTTATGGAAATGTTAAGACATTTGTAATATTCTAACAAGGTAGCTACCTACCCCTCCCTTCCCATGACGATCGCATAAAAAAAACGTGGGAACACGCTCTTTACCATAATAAATCCGTAAAAATCCGTAGCATCCGTGTCATCCGCGTTCCCCCTTCCCCCCAAGATAAGTATTTACCAGAAACTTTCGTAAGTTTGCCCTGCCTAAACAAATTAAAGTAAAAGAAATATGACTTATCAAAATTTGCAAATCAATATAGAAGATGGTGTTTTAATCCTGACAATCAACCGAGAAAAGGCG
>JALVDO010000363.1 GCA_027008975.1 Saprospiraceae bacterium
GAAAAGGTTTGAGCGTTTAATAAAGCAGTAAAAAATGTAAGTATTAATGTGATTATTTTTTTCATGGCTTTAGTTTTTAATTTGAGTTCAAATCCATTCTGTAAAGTTGCATACAACTGATTGTGTAGAAGAGAAATGACCATTTAATGTTCCGTTTGCATTTGGCATAGCTTGATGTGTCCGATCCCATACGGTTATACCATCTGTATAAAATAAAAGCTCCCCTAAATCATTAGAAACAGTTGCAACTCCTTCTTGTGTATTCAGTTGCCCATTGACCAGTGCTGTCGGCGGAGTGGTGTTGAAGTCAAGTCCGGCTCTGTTTCCAAAATACCAGATATTAGAAGAGTTCTGAATCTCTTGAGCATAAATCAGAAAGGTGTTCAATAATAAAAACAATAAGAGTGAAGTTGTTTTTATCAAAAATACTAGGGGATGCATCTGTAAGCAGTTTTTTTCTAACTATTCGGTAATATCGAAGGGTAAAACTAAGTTTTTTTTGGGGGTATCCAAAAGAGTGAAAAATTTTAACTTTTATTTATGATTTGTAATCAAAGCTTTAAATTTGGCTTTTTGAGCAATAATGTTCGGTTTGCTATGGCGCGAAGAAAAGCAATTATTGTCTGTTACCTGTAGGATTACCTCCACTCAAATCCCCTGTTCGATACGACTTACAGTCGCCTACCGCCCAAAAGTTCAGGTTTTCAACCTATAAACCAGCGCGATTTTTGGATAGAAGCCTACACAATATCCGCTTTGCTGACCAAGGGTCGCAGCGAGCAGCTTTGTCTTTTGTTGTAAATTTTCCACCTTCCCATACCCATCATCTCAAAAAAAAAATTCGTAATTTTGTCTTAATCTTTAGGGGGCTGAAATAGTATCAATTAGCGTTTTTGGCATGACTGATTGTGCTTGTGTTTTTCTCCATTTTTTTTGCTTATGTAATTTCTTAAAAAAATCGTAGGTTTGTCGTATGCTTTGGGAGGACTGAAGTAATGAGCTTATTCTTTAATCATTATGAGCGTACAATCATCTTTCAAGATACCGGACTTTGAATATTTTTGTAAGAATTTAGAGATTTGAATAGGGTTTATATAGTTTGCTTCATCAGATATAAAATCATTGAATTCATAATACTCAGTGATTTCTTTTTTGTCAATACCTTTGATAATATCCTCAACGCCATCCGAACCAATTAATATATTTTGTCCACTGTATTCGAAATCTTGAAATTCGAAATCAGCACCTTCTGCATTCATGAGTTCGTTATTCAAATATTTAGGCCTATTATCTTGGTCGATGATTAAAATATCATCATCAATAACGATTACACCATCTCCGCAAGAAAATAAAGTTAATTGAGCCTCGATTTTCACAAATCCAACCAAAGTGAATAGCAAATAATCCTTTACGAATTCAGCAATATTTGAGCCATGCAACTCAGCCAATGTTTTTGCATAAAATTGCATTTCGGGCTTAAGGTTATTTTTCCAGTCAATTTTCGATTCTATTTTTTCAAAGATGATCTTTGTTATTCTTTTTACTGCCAGTTGAGCTCCAACTTCACTATTTGTTCCACTTCCACACCCATCGGCAATCACTCCGATTAGAACGTTCCCAGATTCAAATACAAAGGCAGCATCCTGATTGTTGTAATCAAGGTTTCTGTGTGCTGCTCCTTGTATTGTACCATACCCAATTCTCATCTGTTTATTTTTCCATTACTTCCATTTAAGATGCAAAAGCTTCTTCTGTTTAAGCCCCCAAAAGCATAGCAAGTGATAAATTTAGAATCTATTAAACCGGAAAGAACCCAAATCTACAACAAATACCCCACAAAAGCATCCATCGCCCCACGAATTTTCGGACAAAACCGCTCGACAAACACCGCATCCGGCTGCTCGCCTTCCTCCAGCACCTTTTTCAACAACAAAGCTCCGTCAAAATCGACATAGCACAGGCGGGCGTTCAGCTCACCGGCAGGACGGGCAAATTCGGAGCCGGGCAACATAGCGATACCGGCCTCCTCCAGTAGATCACGGCACAAAGCCTCACTTGAAGTAATGCCCTTCCGTGCCAAAGCCTCCCTGTAGTAACCAAAGTCGGGAAAAAGATAAAAACCACCCTGTGGCGGATTGAGCCGGACGTTAATCTTCGTCAATCGCTCATAGACGTAGCTACCCACCGCTTCGAGGATGGACTTCGCCGCCGACAGGTAATCCCGAACCGAATCCGAAGGCTCATAAGCCGTAATCGCCGCATACTGTACGGGCGCACTAACTGCCGAGAAAGTCTCCGAAGCAATCGCCGCCATCACATCGAGCATTTGCCGCATTTCCTTCGGAAAGATAAACGCCCCAAAGCGCCAACCACCGGCTCCCGCCCACTTGCTCAAGCCGGTACTGATAATGGTTCCCTCGGGATAATAGGTCGCCAGACTGTGATGAGCGCGTCCATAAGTTAGTTCTCCGTATATTTCATCGGCAATGACTATGACTTGATGGCGCCGGCACACTGCTGCAAGTCCCTGTAATTCACTAATGGAAAAGGTACTCCCCGTCGGATTATTCGGATAATTCAATATTAGATATTTCGGCGCATCCCCGGCTTGGGCACAGGCTTGTTCCAACTCCTCCGCTTGCAGACACCAGTTGTTCTCCGCTTTTGTAGCAACAAAAACCGGCTTTTTGCCCACCAATTCAGCTTGCGGCTCGTAGGAGACCCAGCAGGGTGAAGGCAGTAGCAACGTCCCGTCAAAAGCCATCTGAAACAAAAAGATTAATTCCTTAGACCCCGGACCAAGCATCACATCACCCGCCTCACAACCGATTTGGTACAATTTTGAGTAGCGGGCGGCAATCGCTTCACGCGTTCGTTTCAGCCCTCGCACCGGCAGATAATCCTTCTCTCCGGCATTTTGGCGCAGAGCCTCCACGACCACCTTTGGTACGGGAAAGGGCGACTGCCCAAATCCCAGTTTGTAAATCGCTCTCCCTTCTGCAATCAATGCCTTGGAGCGTTCGTTGATGACCAGTGTCGCAGAAGGCTTCAATTGTTCTACCTCCCTGCGAATAGGTAATTGGTAATTGTCCTGATTTATTGACATAATAAGCACACTTCAATGGTTGAAGGGCAAAGGTGGGGATATTTTTATTCTTATTCAACAGAGTTGTTGGGTAATCTCCTTTTATTAGATAAGAAAGAACTAAATAATCATCTCTCATTGACTATTCACAAAAAACGTTTACCTT
>JALVDO010000364.1 GCA_027008975.1 Saprospiraceae bacterium
TGCCCGTATTTTTTCTTCCTCCGAGCGGTTGATTTTGCCCGCCGATACCCGGCGTTGATAGTCCATGATTTGCTCCTTATGCGTCCGGCTTGCATCGAGATAAATCAACAGGGAGCGGTTAGCATTGTCTTCGTATAGCCGCTCGCGTGTTGTCGTTCCCGCCAGGCTAATCGGACCTTCCACCTGCAGGGTGACGGTTTTTAAATTGCCCTTGCTGTCCTTGATGGGGATGGTCTTGCTAATGCGTCTTTTGCTTTGTAGCTCTCTAATGGCGAACAATACTTTGTCGTCACTTGCCCCGTCCAAATCCTCGATTAATACCAGTTTGTTTTTGAGTTCCTTTTGTTCAAAATAGTAAAGGGCATTTTCGCTGATGGCGGTTATTTCCAGTTTTTGGTCATCCGGGATTAGTTCGGAGACCTTTTCCTGCAGGTAGGTCTTGCCGGTTCCGCTTCCGCCGAGGCTGACGATGTGCAGGGGGTGTTCCCGCAGACGGGAGGTAAAGATTAGATACATCAACAGACGGTTGTTCTCTTCGCCTACCACGCCACTTTTTCCAATAGCCTGATTGGTTCTTTTGAGCAGATTTTTCGATTTCAAAAAGGCGATGGCTTTTTGCCGTTCTTCCGCTGTGAGAACTCTTTTTTGCGGTACTTTGACCTTTTTTGCCTCGATTTGTTTACGCCGGTATTGCTCCATGAGTTCCGTCAGCTGCAGTAGGGATTCGTGAAGACCGGTGCTACCCGTTTCCAATCGTTCGGCTGCTTTTCGCGCCAGTTTTTCTACGCTATCATCTTGGTATAAATCGATGTTTTGTCTTAGTCTGTGCATCGGTCTGTTTGAACCTTTCTTCTCGATTTTTAACGTTACTTTCATTTTGTCGAGCGGATACAACGCAATGCCGCCGATGACGGTAAAGCGGATTTTATCCGTTTGCATGACGATGTAGTCGCCTGTCCCGACAACTGTGAGTTCGTAGGGCGGGTTGGAAGTATCCAATGTTAGAGGCGCTACCTCCTGAACTTTTTTATTTTCAGATGAAGATTTTTCATTTGAAAATAAAAAAGTTCGCTCCTCGATTAAGTGGTTTAAGATTCCGGATTCGTGCCCGGAGAGCAGGCTATTGGCATCCTCGCCCTGAGGCGTGTTGACCCTGCTGATTTTGATACCCGGTTTCATGGTTCTCAGGAGCGAAGCATGAGTTTCCACGGCTTTATTGCCGGCTTCGTCTCCATCAAAAAACAAAATCACTTCTTGCAAGTCCTTCAGGCTTCTGATGACTTCGGTGTGTTCTTCATTCCATCCATTGGTTCCGTACAGGCTTAACACGGCGCCTGTATCTTCGGATAGATGACACATAAGCGTTGCCGCGTCAATAATTGCTTCGACGATAATAAGGCTTGTGGTATCCGGTGCGGGATAACCGGGATAAAGCCCGCGCCGGTTTTTTAGATAATAATGCGCATTGTCGCCCTGCCCTGTGATGGAGCGACCGTACAGACTGACAACCTCGCCCTTTATATTCTTCAAAGGAAAAATAATGCAGTTGCGCAGGTGTTTAAAGTCGGTTTGGTAATGATTGTAGCCGATTTCCAAACCGGTCGGGTGGAGGTTTCTTTCCTTGAGGTAGCGAAGAGCATTCTTGCTGCGATGCAGTCGCCGGCGCATTTGAAGAAATACAGCTTCGAGACCTTCAGGCTGATTATCTACCACCGTTTTTGATGCCGGCGCAGTAGCGACCGGTATATCAAGCATGGATTGTGCTTTGAGAATAGCCCGGTGTTTGCTAATCTCCTCCCGATGCATAATAAAGTCGATTTGGTCTATTGCCTTACCGTGAAGCCGGCAATTGGAAGAAAAGCAATAAACCGTATTGGTTGCCGCATAAACTTGCATGGATGGTGTCTTATCGTCGTGGAAGGGGCAATGGATTCTGTTGTTGCGGTCGGGGCGCAGACCGTATAAATCGAGAACTTGTAGAATGGAAAGCCTGGTTTTGATGTCTTTAATAGTCATAAAATTATATTTAGTCGTTTTGACTATCACAAAGAAACAAATAAATTAACTATTAGACAAGTAATAGTTGTTATTTAATTGATAAGTTTGCCTGAAATTAACTTTATGACTATCTTTGTATTTCTATAACATTGGAAAGATGAAGCACATAGGCATTAATATAAAGGAGATAAGGAAGGAAAAAGGACTACTTCAGAAAGAAGTGGCCGCAGCTGCTGATTTGCATCCTGCTAACTATAATAAAATTGAAAAAGGGGAAAGAGAACCTTCTGTTAAAGCTCTTACTAAAATTGCAGCCTTATTTGCTATGACCGTTGATCAGATCATTCACTATGAAGGCGAAGTACCACATGAGGTTACTATAGAAGATAAAACCACCGCAGAAAAGTTGCAGCTTATCCAGCAATTGCCTGACGAAGATCGCAATGCTTTATTTCATATGATTGATACTATGCTTACTAAAGCCAAATTCAAAGACTTCTTTAATAAGAATGTAGCGACTCTCTGATTGAGAACAACCACTTATATTTTATTACTGGCCAGAATATTTATCAAACAAATTTCACTGAACTCCAATGACATTTACAGATAAAAACACCATTCTTGCTTTCAATATTATCGACTCTTATTTCATCTAAATTTACATTTCCAATACATTTTGCCATCTTTATTTCAACTTCATTAAAATGATAATCTCGACAGCTTTCACTTATCACTTCAAAACCTTTAGACTTTAGGTTGCGAACCAAATTTTCTATCGGTTGACAGACATCACATTTTTCAATTTTTCTTGCCATTATTGCAAATCTATTACATTACTTGTTGGAACCAAATCAGTATTCCAGTCTCCTACAAAAGTTTGATATGCTCCACCAGCACCATGCTGCGGATTTGCTGAGGTCTTCGAAATAGCAATTTGTATATCACTTACTACTTCATATTCTTGCATCTGAGGTCGATAACCGTTTACTGGGTGAGGAGGAACCTGTAGACTTTCCCATACAGCTTGTTTATTAAAATTAGCATCAACCAATGTTTCATATGGCGTATGAAAATTTGAAGGCCCTGGAATACCACCATAGACTTTACTTCCAGCTGGAATATCGACTATAATCCAATCATCTACACCAGGGAAATTTCCTGATCCTTGAAAACTTGAAGCCTGATTAAGTAGACTTTGATTCACACTTACCTTGGTTCCTAAACCTGTTTTAGAATTAAATCCTGCAATCTC
>JALVDO010000365.1 GCA_027008975.1 Saprospiraceae bacterium
GTTTCACATGGACTTAACATTCCTACGATTCATCCTCTTCATTGCTGTAATTGCCTCTATGGTACAATTGGTAGAAATGGTCGTTGAGAAGTATTCTCCGGCACTTTACGCCGCTTTGGGTATCTTCCTCCCTTTGATTACTGTGAATTGCGCCATCTTGGGCGGTTCGCTCTTTATGGTTTCCAGAAACTACAATCTATCACAATCTGTCGCATTTGGTCTTGGCGGAGGCTTTGGCTGGTTTTTGGCCATTGTCGCCATTGCTGCCATTCGTGAAAAAATCCGGTACTCGAAGGTGCCACCGGCATTGAGAGGATTGGGGATTGCATTTATCTTGACGGGGTTGATGGGGCTTGCTTTTATGAGCCTGATGGGCATTGATCCGGCGGTCTTTGCACAATAAATAAATGCAAAGAATCCCGAATCGAAGTGTCTTGAAATTTTGAAAAGAAAATAATAAATAATGACTATTTTATACGCAGCGATCGTTTTCTGTTCGATTATATTACTATTGTCCGCACTGTTGGTTGTGGCGAGGAAGAAACTACTACCACAGGGGAATGTTAAGATTGTGGTCAATCACGATGAAGAGCATCCAATGGAAGTAAGTCCCGGCTCTAGTTTGTTGTCAGCTTTGGCTGAAAAGGAAATATTCCTACCTTCTGCCTGTGGTGGCGGTGGCACTTGTGCTATGTGTCGTTGTAAGGTGCTTAAAGGTGGTGGCGATGTATTGCCAACAGAGATGAATCACCTCACGAGAAAAGAGGCTGCAGCACACGAAAGATTAGCCTGTCAGGTAAAAGTGCGGGAGGATATGGAAATTGAAATCCCCGAAGAAATTTTCGGTATCAAAAAGTGGGAGTGCGAGGTCGTTTCCAATTACAATGTCGCTACATTTATCAAAGAGTTTGTCGTCAAATTACCGGAAGGAGAAGAGTTGGACTTTGAAGCCGGAGGTTACATCCAAATTGACGTTCCCCCCATTGAAGTGGATTATAAAGATATTGATATTACCTCACATCCTCGAATGGGCAAAAAGCCTGATGAATTCCAAACAGAATGGGATAAATTTAATCTATGGCCCTTGAAGATGAAAAACGAGGAGCCTATCTTCAGAGCTTATTCCATGGCCAATCACCCGGCGGAGGGTAATATCGTGATGCTCAATATTCGTATTGCAACGCCACCTTGGGACAGAGCCAAAAATACCTGGATGGATGTCAATCCGGGGATTTGTTCTTCTTATGTTTTCAGTAGAAAACCCGGAGATAAGGTGACCATTTCAGGTCCTTATGGGGAGTTCTTTATCAAGTACAACTCCAAGCGGGAGATGGTTTATATCGGAGGAGGAGCCGGAATGGCGCCGTTGCGTTCGCACTTGTTCCACTTATTCCATACGCTAAAAGAGAGAGAAAGAAAAGTTAGCTACTGGTATGGAGGACGTACCAAACGGGAGTTGTTCTACATTGAGGACTTCAGAGAAATAGAAAGAAACTTCCCGAACTTCAAGTTCTACGTTGCCTTGGATAATCCATTGCCGGAAGACAACTGGAAGGTCAAGAAAGACATCAACGACCCTGAAGGAGATGGCTTCAAAGGATACATCATGCAGGTATGCTACGAGCAATACCTCAAAAATCATCCGGAGCCGGAAGAAATCGAGTACTACTATTGCGGTCCGCCAATGATGGCAAAGTCCATTATGGATACGCTGGATAGTCTTGGAGTACCCGAAGAGAATATCGCCTTTGATGATTTTGGATAAAGATTGTTTAAAAAAGCCCGACTGGGAAAAAGTCGGGCTTTTTTTTGTACCGCCGGTACTATTACCGAATCAATGCCACATCTCCCACTTTTTTGACACGCACTTCCGCTCCACATATCAGTACGTTTGCTTCCATATACCAGGTGTAAACCCCCGTGTCTTTTCTCCTCTCTCTATGGTTACCATCCCACTTTCCGTCTGGGTTTTCAGTATAAAACAGCCGGTTGCCCCATCGGTCGTAAATGTCGAGCTTGAAACTCGTGAAAATAATATCCGGGTCGTAGTACAGACCGAAAGTTTCGTTAATGGCATCCCCGTTCGGGGAGAAGGCGTTGGGTAAAAAGAAGTGCTCGTCCGGACTCTCTATCAGCTGTGTGACGGTGATGTCGTTGCTGATACTAGCGCATTCATCGGCGATGGTTAGCGTGTAGATGCCCGCTTCCTGTACGGTGATGACGGAATCGGTGCTACCGGTACTCCATCGGTAATCAAGTCCCGATTTATTGCCGGAAAGGATGCTAACACCCAATTGTGGCATCAAGTTATCACAGCCGATGGTTTGGTCTTCGGATTCGACAATGAGGGGCGCTTTCTCCCCGATGGTGATTTGGTCGGTTTGTTCGCAGTTGTTACTGTCCCTGATGATGATCTCGTAGGTATTTGCATATAAATTGTTAAAAATACTATCGGTGCCAAAATCATTTCCATTGATAGCATAGCTAAAAGGAGGGGTGCCACCCTGTGCGATGACCGATATTTGTCCCGTTGCTTCGTTGTAGCAGGTATTTTCACTTTCCGTTGTGATTGTTATTGCCGGATTGATTTGGATGCTGACCATTTCGATGGAATCACATCCCCAAACGTTCGAATAATTGACGGAAAAGGTGGTGTCCTGAGAGAACGATACGCCATTGTAGGTGACGGTCTCGCCGGAGCAGGCGGATAGCGATAGTTCGCTGCCGGTCTCTAAGCATTCAAACAACCAGTTTACCTCAATCTGTGCGTCGCAGCCCACCAATGCGGTATCAATAGAAGAAATGACCGGAACGATACCATCGGGGACGGTGAGGCTATCAATAGCGAGCGTATAATCGGTCGATAAAATATTTTCAAAGAAATAATCTCCCTCACCGGTGGTCGTTCGGCTGTCGGTAATTACTTCATCGTGGAGGAGTTCGATACCAATGTCGGGCAAGGGTGTATCTTCCGCATCAATTATACCATTTTGATTACTGTCGTAAAAACATTGCCCTGTGATATTGCCGTAACCGTCGTAAAGCTCAACCGTGAGTGGCTCTGAGGTCAGGCTACAGCCCTGGTCGCTCACCATCTCTACGTAATAATCGCCACTTTCGTTGATGACTAATTCCGGGATATTTCCCTGTGGAGCGGGAATAGGGCTGCCCTCGTAAAACCATTGATAACTCACAATTCCTTCCAATGGCGGAAGGCAGATGGTATCCGGGCGGCAACGGGCGTGGCATC
>JALVDO010000366.1 GCA_027008975.1 Saprospiraceae bacterium
GCTTACTTTTTTTGATTCGTTTTTTTACATAGCCCTGAACTATCCTAAGTTTCCCCGGAATTGTCAATAAATCATCCGGACGATACCCCTTATCGGTCAGTTCTGTTCCGAAATCGGGATAGGCTTTTTTTATAATATTGGCATAAACGACTTGCCCCTTATAGCGCTTCACCGGATTGTTTTCAAAAAAACCGGAATAAACTCCTGAAAGTTCCGTCTTTAAAATATCTTGTATGAAATCGAAGTCTAGAAATGGCGTTCGATTGATGATATATTGATATTGGTTCGCCATTTCTGCCCCAAAATATTTCCTGAATATCTCTTCAAAAACAAATTTGTAAAACTGCTGATTTTTTGTCAATTCCTTGTATTGCGGAGCAAAGCAAGGCAGTTTTTTTAAGTCGATTTTTAAATGCCTCCACTCTTCTCGAAATGCCTCTTTCTTCAACCACAAAAACTCGTTGGATGATTCAACCCCTTTAATCCCTTCATCAAAAGACAGGGCGGTAAAAAGCTTGTAAAGATTAGGACTAATAACAACGCCCGCAATATGAGCAGCTCGAAACACTTCACTCCCGAAATTGCCGGTAACGATGTACTTATATTCTTTCGACAATTGCCGAATAGCATCCATATAATGCGCTCTGGCGAATGAAGCGCCACCCTCTGCACCCGTAATAAACTCCAAACCATTATGCAAACTTCTATCTTCCACATATTTCCTGCCCAAATCGAATTCATGGAACCTGAGTCCGGAAAGAGCAGACAATTTTTTAGCTATTTGAACGTCAGCGGACTTTTTCGACCCAAAGCAATATGTTGAAAAGGACTTTCCGTGATATTTGCCAAGAGCCGTCAATGTCCGGCCGTCAAACCCTCCGGTCAGGGAAGTAGCGTATTCTTCATCAGGGAAATACTGAGCCGATTTTTCTATAAATATATCTCCAATTTCGTCGATAGATTTTCTCCATGGTTTAGGGTTGCTGACAAAATATTCCTCAATAGGCTTTAAGCTCTTCACTTCAACACTGCCGCTTTTTATCTGCAAGTAAGAATTGGAAGGAAGAAGTTGTATTTCCTCGGAAATGGTCTGATTAAATAATGGATAGTTGAAGAGTATGTTTTCTAGAATGAACCTCTTGTTTGTCGTAACGGATGATAACTTTTGAGCGATGAGCTTTACTTTGTTGGATACATAAACACTACCGTTATCTATTGCGTAATACATCGGCAATATACTAAATCGGGAGTTACCTATCTGGCAAAAATCACCTTCGGAGTATATGAAATAATAATGCCCCTTTACGATTTCCAAAAGTTGCTCTACTGAAAAATCGGGATCAATTAGAGCCGATAGCTCGCTACAAATTGGATCTCCTTTTAAATGTAGGGAATTGTCGCCTATAATAATTTCTTTATCAAATTGGAAGGTTGCCAAATTTAAAAAGTGCTTACCTCTGCCAAATTTAAAAATAAAATCTTTCATGTTCGTTTTAATAGTAAACGGTAAACCTTTTTTAGAGTACGCCCCAATTGACTTCCCTTGAAATCAGCTATCTTGAACTGTGCTTTCGCCAATCCCATATAAGTACTGCCCCAAAATTTCCCAATGCCAAAGCGCTGAGATATTCTATCAACAGAATCTTCTATGTCAGCTTTTCCAATAGTTGTAGCTTTGTAGCCATTGTTTATTGCTATTTCATGAGATAAATCATTATTATCCCCATGTGGCCAACAAAGAAATTCCACTTCCTTATTTAACTGCGCTTCAATTATCCGTTTAGATTCAACCACCTCGTAAAATACCCTCTTTTTATATTCCTCCTCCGATTCACAATTTGTAATTAATGCATCAGAATCTTTATATCTTTTATATATTGGCATTATATGTTCGAAAGCCAATGCATAGTTATAATGATGAAAATCATAGTTTTCGAACCGCTTTAAGCATTCTTCAATGAATTCCGGATTAATTTTAATTTTTCTACTTATGACAGATGATTTCTCTTCAAAAAAGGGAAAACCGTAAGGAAGTAGTTTTTCAAAATCTTTATCGGCAATATGATAGGGTTTTCTATCAGGAAAAAGGTTCCCAACAGGATACAAACAATCAGCATTTGGGTGATGAAACGAGACCAACTTATCACTACATGAATATTTGGTATGAGACATTGTATGTGACTGGAAATCTACCAGACCGCTACTTTCCATTATTCTCATTTCGTCCCATGACATATAACCAAAATTGTCAGACACATTGGAGGATATCGTTCGAACAATTTCTCTTTTATCTACCATTTCCGGGCTAATGAAAATCGTTGCCGGAATTTCGTGTTTTTTCAAAATTGGAAAAGCATATAGCCAGTTATCGAGAAATCCATCATCAATAGTCAATAAAATAGGATTTCGTTTATTGTTTTTTCCTGTCTTTCTTGCTTGATAATACTCCTTTATGGTAATAAAAGAATAAAATTTTTTTAAAAAGACTATTTGCTTTTCAAACAGATCGGGAGCTATACTTAAAAAATTTCTATTCCAATCCGGATATAAAGGAGCTATAGAGTGGTAATATATTATTGGAATCTTGGGAATCATAATAATGATTGATAAATTCTATCAAGCTGGTCAAAGTGACGTTGCTGACTGTATTTTTGCGAAAATTTGGGAGCAAGACACATTGTCTTCGCTTTCAATTGTTCAATTTTTTGGATAGATGAATAAACGGCCTTTTTTATATTATTATCTAAACACACAATAAACTCGGGCGCTTCCTCAAAAATTTCTTGCATAACGGGAATATCACTGCACAAAACCGGTGTTCCGCACAAGACACTCTCGACCACGACGTTACCAAAAGATTCGTATTCAGATAAAAAGAGTAATAAATCGGCAGATCGATATGCTTCTTCGGGATTTGGAATAAAACCCTTTAGGTTAATCTTATCACCGCATCCCAACCCTTTTATTTTTTCGTCCAAATAATTATGAAGAGGTCCGGTGCCATAAATTTCAAATGTGTATTTATCATTTTTTTGCAATAAATAATGGGCTATCTCCACCCATAAGTCGAGATTTTTCCCTTTTGCCAATCTGCCAACATAAATTATCCTTAAATTTTCGCTCTTATTGTTCTCAATGTTCGTTGCAGGTCTAAACCTGTTCACATCAACCGGATTATATAATAATTGAATCCTGTCATCTAAATTTAATACGGTAGAAATAAATACTTTTTTGCTGAATTTTG
>JALVDO010000367.1 GCA_027008975.1 Saprospiraceae bacterium
CCACCAAAAATAAAAGATTTTGTTATGAGTACTTATGATATGATTTTGCAAAAAGGAATGCAAAAAGGAATGCAAAAAGGAGAAAAAAGAACTACTATTTTGCTGGTAAATATGATGGAGGCTTCACAGATGCCTCTGTCCCAAATTGCAGAGTTATTCGAAATGGAGCTGAATTGGGTATCGATGATTAATGATAAAATAACCTCAGGAGAGTGGAGTCACCCCAAGACTTGGACAGACGAAAAGTGGGAAGCCTATTTTGAAGAGAAAAACAGAAATAAAACCCGAAATTAATAATGCAATACAAAACTCACCTCTCAAAATTGTCCGCCTCTCAACATCATGGCAGGTTTCATCTGTGACTTTAAAGCAATGTAAACCAAACAGATGAAATTTATCGCTAATTGGTGTACTTTTGTACATCAAAAATTTATATGGAGGAAACATCAAAACCATCGTTATTTTCAAATAAATACTTTTACGGCAAGGCCATTATTTTTGGAGTGCTGACACTCGTACTTGCGCTCTGGGGGCAGCAGGATAATTTTCCGGTAATCCTCGTTTGTTTTGGTCTGCTTTTTTTGCAGTATTTTGAGGTTTTTAAGCATGTGCAGCCGGAGGGAATTACCCGTTTCCTCTGGTTGGGAATCGCCTTGCGGATAATATTGATATTTGTTTTTCCGAAGCTGTCGGATGATATTTATCGCTTCGTATGGGATGGGCGATTGATACTCAATGGCATCAATCCATTCGATTATTTACCTTCCAAAATCATTGAGGACGGGATGAATATCGATGGGCTGACACCGGAGTTATACGCCCAACTCAATTCGCCCAAGTACTTCTCCATTTACCCACCGCTTGCTCAGGCGGTGTATTTGTTGGGCACCTGGCTCTCACCCAATAACATTGCGGGAAGTGCCATTGTAATGAAGGTGGTGCTCGTAGGATTTGAAGTGGGAAATTTTTGGATAATCACCAAATTACTGCGCCTTCTGAAGCGCCCAGTAAAACTCGTCCTGCTTTATGCACTGAATCCTCTCGTTGTTTTCGAGGTCGCCGGCAATTTACACTTTGAGGGAGTGATGTTGTTTTTTGTTCTGCTCTCTGTCTATTGGCTGATGAGGAAGCGGTATTTATGGTCTGCCATTGCGATGGCATTAGCGATTAGCACCAAGTTATTACCCCTTTTATTTCTTTTCTTTTTTATTGGACGGTTGGGTTGGAAGCGGAGCATTACCTACTTCGGTGCGATGGGATTGGTATTAGCAGCATTGTTTTTTCCGATGATTAACGGTGTTTTTGCCTCGCACTTTGGGGATAGCCTTGGGCTTTATTTTCAGAACTTTGAGTTCAATTCCAGTATTGTCAATGTACTTGCCTTCCTCGGTTCGTTCCGGACGGATGAATATCTCATTCCCGTGATAGGTCCCCTGATGGCAGCGGTCACCTTTTGGTGGATTTTAAAAACGGCACTTTTTGAAAAGCAATACACCCCTGAATCACTATTCCGCAATATGCTGTTTGCGATAAGTCTGTATCTTGCATTGACGGCGACGGTGCATCCCTGGTATGTCATTTTACCGCTGGGGCTGAGTTTGTTCACCGATTTCAGGTATCCGGTACTCTGGTCCGGACTGATTGTTTTGAGTTATATCAAGTACAGTGCTTGGGGTGATAGCTGGAATGGGGTAGCAGTCGGGATAGAGTATTTATTGGTCTATGGGTACGGGTATTGGGAGTGGAGACGATGGGGTTCCACAAATTAGAAGAAGTTATTATTGCGCCTCTTTGGGTGTAATAAAACCACATTGCTCGCTTTATCTGCCTGTTTTTTCGCCAAGCTACAAATAGTGTGATTTTCTACTGGGAAATAATGGAGGAAATAAACAAACTAATGAAAAAGTACCCCCCTCAATAGCAAAAGCACTACCTTTGCCTCTATACAAATTTTAATGTCAATGCCACTTTTACTAACAATAGAGACAGCGACGGATGTCTGCTCGGTATGCCTAAGTAAGGGGCATGAGGTACTCGCTATTAAAGAAGCGACCGATGCCTATCAACATATTGAGGTTATCACCCTGCTCATTGATGAAGTGCTACAAACGGCAAAAGTAAGGCTTGAAAATGTGGATGCCATTGTCGTCTCTTCCGGTCCGGGGTCTTATACGGCGTTACGGGTTGGTGCGGCTACGGCTAAGGGAATTTGCTACGCAAAGGACAAGCCGATGATTGCCATCCCCACCCTTCAATCATTGGCATGGGCAATGCAAGAAAAGGGAAAAACGGGATATTTTATGCCTATGATTGACGCTCGTCGAATGGAGGTTTATACGGCTCTTTACGATGAGAATCTTGCAACAAAAAAAGACCCGCAGGCATTATTGGTCACGCCCGAATCCGTTAAGTCATATTTGGAAGCAGATACGCCTGTTTATTATGGAGGAAACGGAGCTGCTAAGTGCCGGGAGGTGATGCCGAAGAGCTTTATCTATAAAGAAATCCGTTGTAATGCCCAAAATTTGGTATCTTTAGCCATTGAAAAATATAGAAAGCAGACTTTTGAAGATTTAGCGTATTTTTCGCCATATTATTTAAAGCCGCCTAATATTACAATTTCTAAAAAGAAATTATAAATCCTCTTTTTTATGAAAAAGACATTTCAACTCGCATTTATATTAGTTGTTCTAACGAGCAATCTTTTTTCGCAGCAGACGACTGAAAAGGATTTTATAAGGACGATTTACACGACAGAACTGACAGATGGCAGTTGTTACGAATGGTTGGATTTCCTTTCCAATCACATAGGTGGTCGATTGGCAGGTTCCCCTCAGGCTGCGGCAGCCGTTGAATTTACCAAGCAGATAATGGACACCCTCGGATTGGATTCCGTTTGGCTACAGCCGGTGATGGTACCACATTGGGTGCGAGGTGATAAAGAAATTGTCCGAATCGTCAATTCTCCAACAAGAGGCGATATCGAATTAGACGCAGTTGCATTGGGCAATACCATTGGCACAGGCGCTGACGGGCTGACCGCAGAGGTGATTGAAGTGCAGAGCTTGGATGAAGTCGATGCCCTTGGGCGGGAAAAAATCGAGGGCAAAATCGTCTTTTTCAATCGTCCCATGGATGCCACGCTTATCCGCACTTTTGGTGCTTATGGTGGTGCCGTTGACCAGCGGGTAAATGGCGCTGCCCGTGCTGCAAAGTACGGTGCTGTCGCGACACTTGTCCG
>JALVDO010000368.1 GCA_027008975.1 Saprospiraceae bacterium
AGTCCTCTTCGCGGTTTTGCTTATCGTGCGAGGACTAAACTTCCATGTTTCTCGCGAGTTTAATTTTTGGGAGGATCGTCAGGAAATTCCGGAGTGTCACTGAGGAATGAAAATTAGAATTAGAATTAGAATGAGAATGAGAATGAGAATGAGAATGAGAATGAGAATGAGAATGGTCGATTGGGTGAATCTTTGCGACCTCTGCGAAACCTTAGCGTACCTTAGCGGGAAAATAAATGATAGAATGATAGAACGCTCCTTTGCGCACCTTTGCGAGACCTCTGCCCCCTTAGCGGGAAATAAATGACTGAATGAGAGAATAAAAACAAAACACATCACTCGCGCCATTCAAAAGTCTCCAATAGCTTTAGGACATCAGCCTTGATAAAATCAATGACAGGGGCGAGGGAGTCCGGGCGGGTATGGGTATTAAAATAAAGTGAACCTCGGAAAAAATGTTTTTCCTCATCAGATAGAAAAAACTGGATTGGAGAGGCGGAAGGTCCTTTCATATTGAATAGCATCCCCTTTACTCCTCTTTCATTTTCGATTGGAATGTCGTCGATGTAAGTAGCTTTTTTATTGTGCCATCCTGCCATTCTGAAGGCATCGGCACGCGCTTTTTCATAATCTTTTAAGCCATCAATGGGTCTATAAGTGCAATGGATGCTGGCATCATAATCGGGGTAATGGATATTGAACCAGCACGGATGCTGTTCTTCGGCATCTTCCTTATCCTTTTTTATTTCAGTATACACCGGATATTCAAATGAGAGGGGGCAATCGCTGTTATGGAAGGGGTGATATTTTTTTTCAGGATAAAAAACACGCGGATAGGCACGAGGTTTGGGCAATACAACCTCATCCTGACACGAAGTCAAGAATAATGTTATTCCTAGTAAGAGGCAGAGAGATTTATTCATCTGTTTATTTTTTATAATTTTAGTGAGACAGATGGACGTTTCATTATTTCTTTTTTGGCAATACAATTTGTACTTTTTTAATGCGTCTGTCATCCACATCAACGACTTTAAATTTTATATTCTTATACGTGAATTTATAATTCTTATTGGGTAGTTGCCCTAGATTTTCCAAAATAATACCGGCAATGGTATCCGCTTCACCTTTAATATCATCAAAAAAATCTTCAGGGAGCTCTAGCGTTTTTATGACATCAATGAGAAATGATTTTCCTTCCAGAATATAAGTGTTATTATTTATTTTCTTGTATGCTAGTTCTTTGTTGCCATCAAATTCATCATATATTTCACCGAGGATTTCTTCGAGGACATCTTCCATTGTTACGATACCGGAAGTACCCCCAAATTCATCGACGACAATCGCCATGTGCTTACGTTCCTCCTGAAAGCTCCGAAGCAACTGAGATATTTTCTTCGTTTCGGGTTCAAACATGACTTTTCTTTGTATTATTCCATCCTGGTTCCAGTTGAAATCCTTAGGTTTATGTAGATATTTTAACAGTTTTTTTACATGCAGAATGCCTTTTATCGAATCGAGATTTTCTTCGTAAACTGGGAGGCGGGAGTACTTTGATTCCCTGATTATTTTCAAAACTTCTCCAAAATCCATGTTGGCATCCAGTCCGACCACATCGACCCTTGGACGCATGATTTGGCTAATGTTCACATTGCCGAACCGAACGATTTTTTTTAATAAGTCGGTCTCTTCTTCATCGGATTTTTCTGCCCCTGAAATCAAGTCGATGGCCTCCTCGAGTTCATCAGAGCTGGCACCTTTTCCAATGGATTTATCTTCCAGTCTTTTTTCTATTGAGTTTGTCCAATTGACTAATAACCTACTTATTGGTGAAAAAACTTTCATCAAGATAGTTAGCGGCAATGACATCATCCGGGCGATTTTGATGGCATTTATTCGTGCATACACCTTAGGGCTAATTTCTCCAAAAAAAACCAAAATAGAGGTGACTCCGACAACCGTAATTAGGAAGTTTATTCCACGATTGACGGTAGCAATAGAGAAGGAGCCAGCTCCCGGTAAAGCAACTATTTTTTGCGAAATATGGGTGAATGTATTTTCCGGTAGGCTATTGCGCAAGATATAATCCGATAAAATTACAATTCCAATGTTAATGAAATTGTTAGCAATGAGAATAGTTGCCAATAATTTTTGAGGCTGCTCCAGTAGATTGATTATTCTTCTACTACTGATCTTTTTTTCTTCTTCTAAATCCTGAAAAACCTTTGGCGTAATCGAGAAATAGGCAACTTCAGAACCTGAAATTAATGCAGAGCCCATTAATAATAACAATAGGCATACAATACTCACTACAAATGAAGACGCACTTATTTGTAATAAGAAAATTGTATTTAGAAAAAACAATAAACTATCCGGATCTGATTCCAAAATGTAAATTTATGTTTGCCGGAATACTAAAACGGTAAATCCTCTTCACTGGCAGGAGTTTCTGTCGGTGCAGTCGGATTAGCAGGAGCCTCCGTGCCGGTTTTACTCTCATCATAGAGTGCAGCAGCTGGATTTTTAGCCAGTTTTTCATCTTCGGGAGATGGGAAGTAACTATTGGAGCTACCCCCTTCTCTTTTTGTCAAAGACCTGAAATAATTAGCAACAACTTCTGTTGTTTTTCTATTATTTCCATCTTGATCTTGCCAAGTTCTGTGGGTTAATTTACCTTCTATATATACCTGATAGCCCTTTTTAAGGGTCGATTCGGCTCTTTCGGCAAGTCCTCGCCAAAGCACGACATCGTGCCACTCGGTTAGTGTTTGCCACTCGCCGTTTTTATCTTTATAGTTTTCGTTGGTTGCTACTCGTATCTTTGCGACGACTGCTCCGTTATCCAGCCTTCTTATTTCCGGATCGGCTCCGAGATTGCCAATTAAAATGACTTTATTTACCATGATGTTGTGATTACTTTTTTACAAAAATACCTTTTGTCTCTGACAAAAACAAATCTATTATTTTGGGAACTGCAAATTTATGAATATTTTGGATATCTACGGCAGTATAAGGTAAGGATACGTGTTTTTTGTCCGGTATTTCAATTTTCCAAAAGGATGCATGAATTTCTTGATGGGTTAACGTTTGTCTCAGTTGCAAAATGAGTTCAGCGCGGCTGACTATCTCCCATTGACTCTTTCCTTTGAGGAAACCTGGGGCAAGGAAATCCTTCCTAGTCTCAATCATGGGGAACTGGTACAACCCGTGCCAAATATCTTTTTTTACCCTTTTCTCCAAA
>JALVDO010000369.1 GCA_027008975.1 Saprospiraceae bacterium
AGTTGTTTTACTCAGACCGAACCCAATATATATGGTGGTGGTAACGATGCCGGATTTGGGGTGAGTTGTTTTACACAAACAGAACCCAGCATATACGGCGGCGGCACAGATGATGGATTCGGAGTGAGTTGTTTTACACAAACAGAACCCAGCATATACGGCGGCGGTACGGATGATGGATTCGGGGTGAGTTGTTTTACACAAACAGAACCAAGCATATACAGCGGTGGTATGGATGATGGATTCGGAGTGAGTTGTTTTACACAAACAGAACCAAGCATATACGGCGGTGGTACGGATGATGGATTTGGGGTGAGTTGTTTTTCCCAGACAGAACCAGGTATATACGGTGGTGGCACGGATGATGGCTTTGGGGTGAATTGTTTTTCCCAGACAGAACCAGGTATATACGGCGGTGGTACGGATGATGGATTTGGGGTGAGTTGTTTTGCACAAACAGAGCCCAGCATATACGGCGGCGGTACGGATGATGGATTCGGAGTGAGCTGTTTTACCCAGACAGAACCAGATATATACGGTGGTGGCACGGATGATGGCTTTGGGGGCGCTTGTAGTAGTACCCCTTTGCCTATAACACTAATCGATTTTAATGCATTTGTGCGGGATAATTGGGTGTATATAGAATGGCAAACCACCCGTGAAATAAATTCTGATTATTTCACCGTGGAGAAATCAAAGATATATGACAATTGGGTGGAGGTCGGTCAGGTTCAGGGAGCAGGGAACTCCGATGTCACATTGAATTACAATGCACTGGACAAAACACCTTATAAAGGAATCTCTTACTACCGCCTTAAACAGACTGACTTTGATGGGGATTACCAATATTCTGAAATTGTAGCTGTAAATGTTAAAATCCCAATGACAGAGGTAGTGATTTATCCTAATCCTGCTACCAGTCAAATAACGATACAGGCCAACCAACAGGAATTATCGACTATCAAAATATATAACATCTTAGGACAAGAGGTGACAAATAAAACCCAACAACGCTCGATTTCGGTCAATAATATAGTCATTGATTTAAGCAACCTAGCAAGCGGGTTGTACATCGTGAAGACAAAATCTACTGCCAATAATGTATATAAGGAATAGGTGAGACAGCCTGAAAATAAAACCCTAATGCAACACCTTCCACACCAGTTCCTTCAATAACGCTCCCTCCGGCTTGCCGGTAGCGATATAACCAACACCCTTGGATTTGAGGTCGTATTCTTTGAGCAGCATCATTATTTTTTCGGTCTGTGGTATGTTGTAGTGGCGGGCAGCGAGGCGGTACTCTTTCAGGAAAAAGGGAGAGCGCAGCCCTAGCGCGGAAAGTATCTCCCCTTCGGAGTGGTTGCGGTAAAAGTGCAGTAGGAATACCTTATGAAAAAAATTGTAGAGCGAAGCAATGACCACGGGCATCGGTCCCTTTTTGGGATTGGCAGCGAAGTAATTGACGATGCGGTTGGCGCGAAGTACATCTCTCCGTGCCAGTACCTTTTGTAGTTCAAATACATTATAGTCCTTACTGATGCCGATGTATTGCTCAATGAGGGCGGGCGTCACCAGTGTACCCGGACTGAGGTTGATAGCGAGCTTGTCCAGTTCGTTGGCTATCTTGGAGAGGTCGGCGCCGAGGTATTCGGCGACCAATTGGCAGGCATTCGGCTCAATGGTCAGTTTATGAGATTTGAGATAACCCGCAATCCAGTCGGGCACCTGATTATCGTACAGCTTTTTGGATTCAAAGACAAGGGCATTCGCCTTGAGCGCCTTCCCAAACTTGCTGTTCATATTGAGCTTTTTGTGCTTGTGGGCGATGACGAGCAAAGTGCTTTCCGTCGGCTTTTCGATATAAGACTGGAGCGATTTTAGCGTCTTCATATCCTGTGCTTCCTTCAGGATGATAACCTGCCGCTCTGCCATCATGGGATACCTTCTCGCCTGATCAATTATAGCATAGACATCGGCGTCTTTTCCGTAAACGACGGTTTGGTTGAAGGCTTTTTCTGCATCCGTCAGTACATGCTGCTCGATGTAATTGGTGATTTGGTCAATGGGATACGACTCCGCTCCGTGTAGAAAATAGACCGGTTTAAAATCCTTCTTTTTAAGTGCAGTAATTATTTTTTTATGTGCCATTTTTTATGAATCGAAATTAGAATCTGCCTCCCCCGTTTTGCAAAAAAAAGCTTTTTTTTAATAACAAAAGAAGATAATACGCCTTATTTGGATATTTTTGCGTCTCGATGAGAGTTTTTAGAGATATAAACGCGCTTCCCGACTTCAATAATCCGGTGTTGACGATTGGGTCTTTCGATGGTGTACACCTCGGGCACCGACAGATATTGGAGCGACTGAAAGAGGAGGCGCGCAAGCGTAATGGCGAAACGGTCGTCATCACCTTTCATCCCCACCCACGGCTCGTCGTACCCGGAAAGGGAGCTCCCCTACTACTCATCAACGACCTCGAAGAAAAAATAAAACTCATGGAAGCATCGGGGATTGACAATCTCGTGGTGGTGCCGTTTAGTTTGGAGTTTGCCAACCAATCGCCCGAAGCCTATGTTGAGGATTTTTTGATAAAGCGATTCCGTCCGTCGGCGATTGTCATCGGCTATGACCACAAGTTTGGGATGGGGCGGCGAGGGGATATCCGGCTTTTGCAGACCTATGCCGCACAGGGATTTTTTGAAGTACTGGAAATACCCAAACACACTACTCGCGATATTGGGATTAGCTCTACTCGTATTCGGAATGCAATTCTGGAAGGAAAGATTGCTTTGGCAAACGAACTATTAGGTCATCCTTTTTCCCTTACGGGAAAGGTCGTAAAGGGGAAGCAGATCGGGCGGCAACTCGGTTATCCGACTGCTAACATCTCTATCGAAAACAAAGCTAAAATCATTCCCGCCGTAGGGATTTATGCTGTATTTGTCGAGCTGGACGGCAATCGTTACAGGGGCATGATGTACATCGGCAATCGCCCGACAATCGAAGGCGACGGAAGGCGTAGTATCGAAGTACATATCTTTGATTTTAAAGGGGATATTTACGGAGCGACCATTACCGTCTTTTTAATCCAAAAAACGCGGGAAGACCGCCGTTTTGAAAATCTGGATTTGCTGAAAGAGCAACTGGCAATAGACGAGCAGGAAACCAAAGCGGTACTCGCCTCGCAACAATCGGGTAAGACGGCTGTTGTCATACTCAATTACAACGGTAAAAAACATTTGAATACTTACCTGCCCAGCGTTGTAACGCACACCCCTTCTGAAGTGGATATTATCGTAGCGGATAACGGCTCAACAGATGATTCAATCGCCTTTTTGAAGAAAAATTACCCCAATATTCGAGTCATCGAACTACCCGAAAATCTCGGTTTCGCTGAAGGTTATAATGCGGCTTTGAAACAAATTTCCGCCACTTATTACATCTTATTGAACTCGGATGTACGGGTGGTTGAGGGCTGGGTAACACCCTTGATTAAATGCTTATCGCAAAATGAGACCATTGCTGCCTGCCAGCCTAAAATCCTTTCGGATACCAATCCCGATTACTTTGAGCACGCAGGGGCTTCCGGTGGTTTTATTGATCGATGGGGCTACCCCTTTTGCAGAGGGCGGATTTTAGACCAGATAGAGCGGGACGGAGGTCAATACGATGATGATACTTCCATCTTTTGGGCAACCGGTGCCGCCATGGCTGTTCGTGCCGATTTATTTCATGGCATCGGGCAGTTCGACGGAATGTACTTTGCCCACTTTGAAGAAATTGACCTGTGTTGGAGGCTAAAGAGGGCGGGATACGACATCATGGCCATTCCCGAATCGAAAGTATTCCACCTCGGAGGAGGAACATTGGGATACCAAAGCCCCGGAAAGATTTTTTTGAATTTCAGAAACTCTCTTTT
The DNA here is from genome assembly GCA_027008975.1 of Saprospiraceae bacterium. GTDB lineage: Bacteria > Bacteroidota > Bacteroidia > Chitinophagales > Saprospiraceae > JALVDO01. Next base: position 3,920 of record JALVDO010000369.1, read on the forward strand.
TACCCTTTTCAAAAATGAAGGTAAAGGCAGGGTCTTTTATTTGATATTCGTCCGGTTGGTGCTCGATGGTCTGTCAGGGATGGTATTTATCGCACAGGGGAAATTTTCATTTTTCCTTGCCATGGCGCGTTCTCATTTGGCATTTTATGCTCATTTGAGTCGTTTGCGAAAGCGAAAAAAAATTGAAAACCAAAAAATTAAAAACCTGAGAATCGGTACTTACAATACCAAGGGGCGATACCACAAAAGTATTATTTGGGATTATTTTGTCAGGAAAAAAAGGAAATTTACAGCGTTGTGAAAATTAAAGAGCAATTAGAAATAATATTTGAAGACGACGATATCATAGTCGTCAATAAGCCGCCAAAATTATTGAGTATCCCCGGTCGGCAATACGAAGAAGAAGAGAGTGTCTATAGCCTTTTGGCAAAAAAGTACGACGAGTTGTTTGTCGTCCATCGCCTCGATAAACAGACTAGCGGACTACTGGTATTCGCTAAAAATGCCCTAGCGCATAAAGACCTCTCAACCCAATTTGAAAAGCGAACCGCCCGCAAGGTGTATCACGCTCTGGTAGAGGGCAACTTCCCCTCCAAAGAAGGAACCATCGAGCAGCCCATCGCAAGTACCGGCTCCGGCAGCAAAATGCGCCTCGGTAAAAATGGCAAATATGCGCTCACCGAATTCAAAGTACTAGAGCAATACAAGGCATTTGCATTGGTTGAAGCCATCATTAAGACCGGGCGTACGCACCAGATTCGCGTCCATTTCCAGGGGATAGGTCACCCCCTCGCAGTTGATTTCAAATACGGCAACCGCTCCGAATTATTCCTATCCCAAATCAAACGTCGAAAGTTCAAATTAGGAAAAAACCAGGAAGAACGCCCGCTATTGTCCCGCGTTAGCCTCCATGCACAATCTCTGACCATCAAACATCCAGGGAAGGGAACTGAGATGACCTTCCAAGCTCCCTACCCCAAAGATATTCGCGCTATATTGCGTCAATTAGAGAAATGGGGACGTTGATAGGTTTACCCTAATATGGCATCCACATCCTCTAAAGGATAGTCAAAAGTCTCTGCGACGCCTCTGTACAACACCTTGCCATTGGCAACATTCAATCCCAGCTTCAATGAAGCATTTTCCTTACAGGCTTTTTTCCAGCCTTTGTCTGCCAATTGGATGGCATAGGGAAGTGTTGCATTGGTAAGGGCAATCGTAGAGGTATAAGGGACTGCCCCCGGCATATTCGCCACACAGTAATGCACCACGTCGTCGATGATAAAAGTAGGATTATCGTGAGTAGTGGGCTTACAAGTCTCGATACAGCCACCCTGATCTACTGCCACATCCACCAGTACGGTACCCGGGCGCATTTCTTTAAGCATATCACGGGTAATAAGATGAGGAGCTTTGGCACCATGTATCAATACGGCACCTACGATAAGATCACTCTCCTTCATGTACTTTCGTATATTGTACTCATTGGAGTAAACGGTTGTTACATTTGGAGGGAGTATGTCCGCCAATTCGCGCAAACGGTTCAGATTAATATCCATAATGGTGACGTTGGCACCCAATCCTGCAGCCATCTTGGCAGCCTGTGTCCCCACGACACCACCGCCAAGGATTAGCACATTGCCCGGAGGAACGCCCGGTACACCTCCTAGTAGAATACCGCGTCCTTTTGCGGGTTTCTCTAGATACTTAGCTCCTTCCTGTGTCGCCATTCGTCCCGCTACTTCAGACATAGGCACAAGCAATGGAAGGCTTCTGTCCGGCAACTCGACCGTCTCATAAGCAAGGCAGATGGCACCGCTTTCAATCATGGCATCCGTAAGCTTCTGGTAAGAGGCAAAGTGAAAATAGGTGAAGAGCAATTGGTCTTTTTTAACCAGGGCATATTCTGACTCAATAGGCTCTTTAACTTTGACAATCATTTCTGCGATGGAATAGGTCTCTTCGATGGTTGGCAAAATGGTCGCGCCGGCTTGAACGTATTCTTCATCTGAAAATCCACTACCTACTCCGGCAGTAGTTTGTACATAAACAGTATGCCCTCTTTTTGTCAACTCAAAAGCACCTGCGGGCGTCAATGCCACCCGATTTTCGTTAGATTTTATTTCCTTAGGAACTCCAATTATCATGGTCTATAAATTTAGTTTATGCTGTAATCTAGTTTAGCAGTGGCAAAAATAGCAATCATCTTCTATTATCAAAGATAAACCAAGGGATAAACATGGCAATCGCATAAAAATACTAACCTTGGCGGACTTAGCACCGGTACGTGCCTGTGGGCGGGAAATTTTCATATCTTATTTTTTTGCGATTGCCATACCCATTTGTCTCTTTAACTTTGCATTAACAATTATTAAGAATTAAAATTTCAAAGTCCGTCGTCTAACCTATACATTTGCACCGTGAGTTGGTTTTTATCCGCTTGCTTGTAGTGAAGTTGTTTGAAAACTCCATTTTCGCTCCAAGCAGCCATTCTTAAACAACTTCAGTGATTTTTTAATCTTTCAAAAAAAATAAATAATGAAGAAAGTACTTTCTATTTTCACTTTACTGCTTTGCATTTCATTCTTTGCAAACGCACAAGACACGCCTGCTACTGTTGCACCGGCAGAAGAAGCAACAACTCCTCAGGATGGACCCAAAATTGTATTTGAGACCGACGTCATCGACTATGGTACAATCGAGCAGGATTCCGACCCATACCGTTTTTTCAAATTCACCAACACAGGAAATGAAGCATTGGTTATCACACACGCAAAGGGAAGTTGTGGATGTACTGTTCCTACCTATCCCACTGAGCCAATCATGCCGGGCGAATCAGGAGAAATCAAGGTACGCTATGCCACCAACCGCGTAGGACCTTTTACCAAGCGAGTGACTTTGACAACCAACGCCAGCGAAGAAAAAATAGTCTTAACCATCAAGGGTAAAGTATTGAAGAAAGAAGAAGCACCTGAGGGTGTTCCCGCCAAGCAAAATGGTTTGTTTAAAAACTAATTCGATTTTGCCCTCCGTCTTCGGGGGGCAAAATCACCTATATCGCCAACTGAAATGACTTCTCCTTCCGAAGATAATAACTGTAATTCTCCAATACCACAATATCCAGGGGCAAATTTTGAATTTTCTCTACCTTTTGCTTTAGAATAAAATGATTGAATAAGGTCATAATCCCCCAATACCCTTGCTGTACTGAGTTTTGGTTGATGATAAAATCTACCTCCCCCGTTTGCAGATAATCGAGATTCTTTTTCATCAAGTCAAATCCAACTATTTTTAAGCGTTTGGCAGCTTCACCAGAAATACTCTCCACTACTCGAAAGGCTCGTGAATTCGTCACAAAAATACCATCCAAATCAGGGTGTTTTCCAAAGATTTCTTCCATGAACCCCTCCATCAACTCCTCCTTGTCAAAATCTTCAAAATCATATTTAACCACGGTTGTGCTGCCTGAATTAAAATTGGCATAGTAATCCCGAAAGCCCTGCTCCTTTTGCAAAAGGTGCTGCGCATTGGTACTTCCCTTTGCCAAATTCAAAATAATAACCGTCGCGTGATTATTCAATCCAAAATTGAGCAAGCGCGCCGCCAATACCCCGCTTTGATACGAATCCGGTCCGATGTAACTCAGTGAATCCGAGTTTTCAATATAGGTGTTGACCATCACATTTGGAATACCCAATGCACTAGATTTTGCTAATAGCGCTTTCGATTCTTTCAGAAATAAAGGCGAAAACAATATAGCATCCGGAGCATCTGCCAATAATTTTTCGTATTGCTCAACAAAGGTCTCTGCCTTGAATAAATCAAATAAATAAAACTGAACAGTAACCCCATAGTGCCGTACCGACTCTAACGCATAGGTAACCCCCGAATAAGGCGCTTGCCAATAGGGGTCAATCTCAGGGTCCGGCAAAAGAACCCCAATACGGAAGTTTTTATTATACGCCAGAGCACTCGCAATAATATTCGGCTTATAGTCCAATGCCCTCATCACTTCGAGTACCTTTGCTCTTTTTGCAGGTGATACGTTGCCCCTACCGTGAATGACGCGATCCACCGTCCCCGTCGAAACACCTGCTGCCTCTGCAATGTCTTTTATTCGAATTGGCCTTTCCATATTTGCAAACTTAACAAAAAAACTGTGTTCGCGCACAAAAAGCTAAAAAAGATCTTGTGTTCGCACACAGTTTGTGAATTTTATCGTATATTTACCGTTTAATTCACCTATTTGAAAGGAATTCATAATTTACACCTATGGCAAGTTCAAAGAAAAAGTACCAACAGTCTGACTTAAAATACCAACTCAAAACCTTTGAAAAAATACCGGTCACGATTTGGGAAGAATCGAACGATGCCTCCATTCATATTGCACAATCAATTGCACTAGCCATCCGCCAAAAACAACAGGATGGCGAACAGTTGGTACTGGGACTAGCGACCGGTTCCTCCCCCATCAAAGTCTATGACGAACTCGTCCGTATCCACAAAGAGGAGGGGCTGAGTTTTCAAAATGTCGTCACTTTCAACCTAGACGAATACTTCCCTATGGAGCCGACTTCTCCCCAGAGTTACGTCTATTTCATGAATGAATACCTCTTCAACCATGTCGATATTAAGCGGGAAAACATTCACATTCCGGATGGCACCATCAATATGGATGATTGGGAGGAATATTGCAACAGCTATGAAAAGAAAATTGACGCGTACGGAGGGCTGGACATCCAATTACTCGGTATTGGACGTACCGGGCACATAGGCTTCAACGAGCCGGGTTCCTGGATCAACTCCACGACGAGACTCGTAAAACTGGATGCGCTAACGAGAAGAGACGCTGCCGCTGATTTTGGCGGATTGGAAAATGTACCCTACCGGGCTATCACCATGGGGATTGGCAGTATTATGAAAGCCCGGACTATTTACCTGATGGCATGGGGACAACACAAGGCGAGCATCTTGAGGAAAGCCGTGGAGGGAAAAATAACCTCCTCCATACCCGCCACATTTCTCCAAAACCACCCCAACACCAAAGTATTTGTAGATAAAGGCGCAGCAGAATCCCTAAGTCGTATTCGAACGCCATGGAGAGTTGGTATTTGCAACTGGACGGATGACCTGATATGCAAAGCGGTTATATGGCTCTCGCGAAAGGTCAAAAAACCCATCCTAAAACTCACCGATGAAGATTACAGCGAAAACGGACTCAGCGATCTCATCATCGAATACGCCAGTAGTTACGACATCAACATCCAAATATTCAACAGGCTCCAACACACTATTACCGGATGGCCGGGAGGAAAGCCCGATGCCGATGATTCCTCTAGGCCGGAACGGGCAAAACCAGCCAAAAAGCGAGTTATTATTTTCAGCCCCCATCCAGACGATGATGTAATTTCTATGGGAGGCACCTTCCTGCGCCTTGTACGGCAGGGACATGAAGTACACGTAGTCTATCAGACTTCCGGCAATATCGCCGTACACGACCACGATGCCATGCGGTATATTGAGTTCATCAAGGAGCTAATAGACAAGCAAGAGATTCCCTGTGAGGAAATAAACAAAAGCTATGAACGGGCAAAAAAATTCCTTCGAAACAAGAAATTTGACCAACCCGATTCTCCCGAAGTAAGAATAATTAAAGGGCTTATCCGCAGGAGTGAAGCCCGGGCAGGAGCGAGGTTCTGCGGATTGCCCGATGAGCAAATCCACTTCCTCGACATGCCGTTTTACGAGACGGGTACCAGCAGGAAAAAGCCCATCAGCAAAAAGGATGTCGATCTCGTCGCCGGAATGATAGAAAAGATACAACCGCATCAGGTATATGCCGCCGGCGACCTTGCCGACCCACATGGTACCCACCGCGTATGCCTCGACGCTATCTTCGCCGCCTTCAACCAATTAAAATCAAAAAAATGGATAAAAGACTGCTGGCTATGGCTCTACCGGGGCGCCTGGCATGAGTGGCCGACACATGAAATCGAGATGGCAGTCCCACTCAGCCCACAGGAATTAATGAAGAAGCGAAGAGCCATATTCATGCACCAGTCACAGAAGGATCATCCCCCATTCCCCGGCAAAGATGAACGCGAATTTTGGCAGCGGGCAGAAGATAGAAATAGAAAAACAGCAGCAATATATAGGGACTTAGGATTGGCAGAGTACGAAGCCATTGAGGCCTTCGCCCGATGGAAATTTGATAAATAATCTAACAATAATATCAATTATTGAGTTCCCCTTTACTCTCATGGAGCGGCATTTTTGTCGCTCCATTTTTAAAAATGTGACGCTATGGCAAAATACATCCAATTCTTTTTTTTGTACATCCTTCTATGCTTTTTTGGGTGTGGAAATAGCATCGAATACCCCCAACAAGCCACCTACAACATCATCCCTCTACCCGCACAACTGGAAAAAAAGGAGGGCTTTTTTCACTTCGATAAAAACACTAAAATCTTCATCCTTTCGGACAAGCCGGAAATGAAAAAAAATGCCGACTATCTCAATGAGATGATAGAAAAGGTACTCGGTTTTGAGCTGGAAATCGAAACGGCAAAGGAATTAAACGCAGATATGGCAGAAAACACCATTCTACTACTCGAAGACGAAAAAGCCTTTCAAAACAGTGAAGCCTACGAACTGATTGTCCTACCCACCCACATCTGGATAAAAGGAGCTAGTGACAAAGGCACATTTTATGCCATCCAGACGCTACTACAACTCGTACAGGACGACCCCAACTTCGTGGCTGCAGCCGAAATAACGGACGAACCCCGCTATCCCTACCGGGGAATGCACCTCGATGTAGCGCGGCACTTCTTCCCCCCCGCCTTTGTCAAGAAATACATTGACTACCTCGCCCGCTACAAATACAACTCCTTCCACTGGCATCTTACCGAAGATCAGGGCTGGCGCATTGAAATCAAAAAATATCCAAAATTGCAGGAGGTAGCAGCTTACCGCAAAGAGACACTAATCGGGCATTACAGCGATAAACCCCACCGATTCGATGGCAAACGATACGGCGGCTACTACACGCAGGAAGAAATCAAAGATATTGTCGCTTACGCAAAAACGCGGCAAATCACCATCATTCCGGAAATAGAAATGCCCGGTCACGCACAGGCTGCCATCGCTGCCTATCCCGAACTGGGCTGCTACGACCACCCCGTCGAAGTAGCGACCAAATGGGGCGTTTTTGAAGACGTTTACTGCCCGACAGACACGACTTTCCATTTCCTCGAAAACGTCCTGACCGAAGTCATGGCGCTCTTCCCCTCCAAATACATCCACATCGGCGGTGACGAATGCCCAAAAACGGCTTGGAAGGAAAGCACTTTTTGCCAAAACCTCATCAAAACCGAAGGCCTCAAAGACGAACACGAACTACAAAGCTACTTCATACAGAGAATCGAGCAATTCCTCAATTCCAAAGGACGACAAATCATCGGATGGGACGAAATACTGGAAGGCGGGCTCGCACCCAACGCCACCGTCATGTCGTGGCGGGGAATGCAGGGCGGAATCGATGCCGCCGAACAAGATCACGACGTGATTATGACACCCGGTGCCTATTGTTATTTCGACCATTACCAGTCGGACGGACC
>JALVDO010000370.1 GCA_027008975.1 Saprospiraceae bacterium
TTGTTTGTTTATTGAGTTATTGAGCCTGCCTCATGACTGAAAGCTTGCCTCCCGAAGGAAACGAGGGAGGGAGGGAGGCTGTTGAGCTTGTTCAGGTTTTGATTTCAACATCTATTCACTCATTCTATTTTCCCGCAAAGGCTCGCTAAGGTTTCGCAAAGGCTCGCAAAGGAATGTTTCGATTTTCATTCGCGCATTTAATTATTCATTCAATCGCCCTTTCGCCTCTTCGCCCAATCGCTCAATCGCCTATTCTCCTGCTCGCTTAATCTCTCTGTATCTCAGTCCCAATTCTCACAACTCATTGAATCATTAAATCATCGAACCCCTCCCCAAATGACACCGCCACCGATTACATCATCGCCTTCATAAAAAACAGCGGACTGACCTGGGGCGACGCCCTTGACATTGGCATAAAACTCCACATTGAGGGCATCTCCATCGGGAGTAAGCTTACTCATAACACCATGGTCGTGATAGCGTACTTTGGAGACGACCTCCATTCCTTCCTCAAATTCGGGGTATTTCATGGAATTTAGTTTATAGACACGCATACCGTTTTTAATCAAATCATCCATTCGCCCCAATTGCACCGTATTGGTATCGGGAAATATGGCTGTTACGTACATGGGCTCGCCAAATGCCTGCCCCAGCCCCTTCCGCTGCCCGATGGTAAAAAACGGATACCCGATATGCTCGCCTATGACATTACCGTCAACGTCGATAAATTTCCCGCCGGCGACCTTCTTTTCCAAGCCAGGGACTCGCCTTCGCAGAAAAGAACGATAATCATTATCCGGCACAAAACAAATCTCAAAGCTCTCTGGTTTTTGCGAAAGTTCTTCGTACCCCCAATCGGCAGCCATCTGCCGTACTTCCGGTTTTTTGTAAGGTCCTAGTGGGAACAAGGTGCGATTCAGGCACTCCTGACTCAATCCCCACAAGACATAAGACTGGTCTTTGTGTTCATCAACCGCCTTTCGGATAAATCTCCGCCCATTCGCCTCTCCTGTTTGTGCGTAATGCCCCGTAGCAATAAACTCACAATCCATGGCATCCGCCCGTTTTAATAGTGCTTCCCACTTGATATGAGTATTGCATAAAACACAGGGATTGGGCGTCCGTCCTGCCATGTATTCCTCTACGAAATTGTCTATAACAAAGTCACCAAACTCCTCCCGAATATCAATTATGAAGTGATGGAAACCCATGTTAACAGCTACCTGACGGGCATCGTTGATGGAATCCAGACTGCAACAGCCGGTTTCTTTTTTTGAGCCGCCGGAGTTGGCGTAATCCCAGGTTTTCATCGTTATACCAACGACCTCGTATCCTTCCTCGTGCATCATCATCGCCGTCACGGTGCTATCGATACCGCCACTCATCGCTACCAGCACTCTTCCTTTTTTACTCATAAGTTCTTTTTGATTTTCATGCGACTACTTCCACCGCCCAATCGTCAATTTCCGCCCTTTGAACAGAGAAGTTAATACCGACAGCCACAAGCTCTTTTCCAGACACTTTATAGGCGTCTAAGTAGCCCCTTTCTTTGATTTGTTCAATTGCCGCATTTGCAGAGTGATTAAGTTTAAACTCAAAACACCACACACGGTTTTTTGTTTCAATAATGGTATCTGCACGCCCTCTATGGGTATTCACTTCACTTTGCAGGTAAATGCCGGCCATTTGAAACATTAGATGGATTACTGCGTGAAAAAAGCGTTCCTGTTTTTCCTTGAGTTGATAAGGAAGACTGCGAAGCAGCGTATTAAATATTTCAATGATTTGTTCCATGTCATTATTTAACAGCCCTTCTCGTAATTTGACTGCGAGGGGAGCAATTTCCTTGGGGTCTTTTTCAGCAAATGCTCCGATTAGATACCCCAACATAGAGCGTCTCACTTCCTCATTTGGGTATCCTAATTTATAAACGCCAAACTCATTGACGGATTTCATCGTAAGATATCCCGTTTGGAATAACAAAGTGATGGCATCGATGTGTTCTTTTATCTCAAAGGCATCAAAAATTTCCTGACCGACTTCAACCCCGTCAAAATCATAATAGGTCTGTTTTTTGATAAGTTGTATCAAAAAAGCAGGGGTTGCCGTTTGAAACCAAAAATTGAGAAATTTGGCTTTTTTGAAAAAATTAAGGATAGAAAATGGGTTATAAACAAAGACTTCTGTATCCCAACTATAACCATTGTACCATTTTTTGATTTGTTGCAATAATTCCGGAACTGTCATTTTCAGCCGTTCTGCTACCAAAAAGATGTAGTCCTTAAAGTAGTGCTCAACTTCTTTTTGGGTGTACCCGGTCATTCCGGCAGTTCGGTAATCTTCAATTGTCAAATCTTCCAAATTATTCAAATCAGAAAAGATGCTCACCCTGCTAAATTTGGATACTCCCGTGATAAACACCAAACGCAAATAAGGGTCGCTGTCTTTAATGATAGAATAAAATTTTCTGAGTACTTCCTGATGGTCCTGTGCCTGTTCTATTGCTCCGCCGATATAGTCTATAATTGGTTTATCATATTCATCTATCAGTAAAACAACCTGCCCTTTTTCGGAAGATAAGAAAAGAAGTAGTTCTTTAAATTTTTGTGATAAGGCCTCCTCCTGAATATCAAAGCCATAGTGAGCTATTACCTTATCCAAATACCGGTGTAACGCTCCTTCCAAACCCAACTCTTTATACCCAATACTGCCAAACGAAATGTGTAAAACGGGGTGCGTCTTTCCCCAATCCCACTTATCTGCCAACCATAATCCTTGAAACAGATTCTGCGCACCCGAAAATAATTCTTCCATGGTGCTCACCAATAATGATTTCCCAAAACGACGCGGTCGAGACAAGAAGAAATATTTCCCTGTGGTGACTAGGTGATAAATATCCTCCGTCTTATCCACATAAAGAAAACCACCATTTCGCAGTTCCCTGAAATTTTGTATGCCGATAGGTAATTTTTGCATTTAGCAAAGATATTACTTTTTTAGTAATTTGTTAGTTTTGAAGAACTTCAATTTGTACATTTGCAAAAAAAATACAATCATGTCTTATCAGAAAATTTCCATATTAGTTTCAACCGTGTTTGCCGGAGTATTTCTGTTTGGGTGTCACTCTGACGCCTCCCCCAAAACAGAGGAAGCCAAAGAGAAAGAAGCTAAAGAATCAAAAGTCGCCAAAATGGTTAAAACGGTTGCTTTTGGCACAGAGAAGCTGACTTTCC
>JALVDO010000371.1 GCA_027008975.1 Saprospiraceae bacterium
ATTTCAGCGGGCAGGTTCAGACGATCCACGAGGGAATTATCCTGATCGAGCATCCCCTTGAAGTCACAGGCTATGGCATGAAGGCGACCGCCTCTTCGCTCCATGCGAATGGGATTCAACTCCAGCATCGTGAAGCCATAATCGTTGTACAACTCCCATAATTTGGGCAGGTGACGCACTAGAGCGCTTATCAAATCCTGGGGAGCATCCAAGGCCGCCAAAGCATCTATGATGTGATAATTTTTTAGTCCCGTCAGTACGTCAAATGATTTGGTGACAATCCTATCCGGTGGCAAGTCCTCAATGTCAATACCGCCATCAATGGACAGGGTAAACTCCGGACGACGCGAAAAAGTTGACACATTCAGATTGAAATACACTTCGTACTCCGAAGGGATAAACTCCTCAAAAGTCACACCATTGGCAATGACTTTTTCGTTGTGAAATTGGTGCTCAGCAAAGAAGAGTTGCCGTTTCACTTCCATGGCTTCCTTCACCGTACTGACTATTTTCACCAGTCCGGCTTTACCTTTTTTGCCCACGCCGCCATAAAATATGGGTTTTACAACGACTTTCCCGCGTTTTTCGAGCAACTGCTCAATCTCTTCGTAGGTGGCGTTGGATTTGAGTACTTCGGGTACGGGAAACCCCGCCAACCTGAGTATGGGTGTCCCATACCGCATTCCGGTAATTCTCATGTTTTTGCGTTTAAGAATTGTAATTTCTCAAAACATTTGCCAATGGACATAATTTTTGCATTGACAGGACTAACTTTTTCTGACAGGATTTACGGGATTTACAGGATTTTTTGCCAAGCAAAAAATCCTGCTAATTAGTATGTCTATAGGTCCTGTGGTCGTTAATCAGCTTGTATTGAGAAGTTACAAAATATTCAGGTTAGGATAGGCGAAGGTAAAACATTTATTTCAAAACCCCAAATCCGGCGGGGAGATGTGAGAGAACCTTATCTCAACTCGCACAACAACTCAACTTACCAACGTCTTTCCCAAAGGTAATAGCTGCCAATTTGATAGCTTCGCTAAGGGTGAGGTAAGGATAAAAACGCTCGGCGAGGTCATTGACCGTAATGCCGTACTGAATCGCCATGCTCAATTGTTGGATGAGTTCCCCACCCTCGGGTGCGACAATTCGAGCACCGAGTAGCTGATCTGTATCGGGGTTGCGAATGAGCTTGATAAATCCGCGTGTGTCATTGGCTGCGATGGCGCGGGGGATGTCCCTTAGTTCAATTTTTGAAATTTCGAAGGGAATGCCAAGTTTAGTAGCCATTGTCTCGTCAATCCCCGCTCCTGCAATTTGCGGGTCGGTAAAGACTACCCAGGGGAGGGCATCGTAATTTATTTTTTTCTCATCATTGGTGAAGGCGTTGACGATGGCGGCGTTTCCCTCCGCCGCAGCCGTATAAACATAAGCGGGTGTATTAGTGACATCCCCCGCCGCATAAATATTGGAGCAGTTGGTCGCCATTCTGTCATTGACAATGATATGCCCACTTGCCGTCAAATCCAGTGTCGTATTTTCGAGACCGAGCGCTGAAGTATTCGGCTTGGTTCCGGTGGCAACCAGCAAATGGCCTTTTTCAGACATTTGAATGATTTCGCCATCCGGCTTTCTGCAATGAATAATGATGTCTTGGCCATTCTTTTCAAAACGAACAGCCCGGTAATTGGGGCGCAATTCGATGCCCTCCTTTTCAAACTGTCTGACCAACACATCCGTAATATCAGACGTCTGTGTCCTCAGTGGGCGGTCGGTGAATTCAATAATCCTGACTTTCACACCGAGGCGATGATACGCCTGTGCTATCTCCAATCCAATATAACCCGCTCCCATAATGGTCAGGCTTTCTGGTTTTTCCTCCATATCAAATAAAGTCACATTCGTCAGAAAACCAACATCTTTCAATCCGGGAATATCCGGAATATTGGTTGTAGATCCGGTTGCTATCAGGAATTTGGCAGCTTTGTACTTGGTCTTTCCATCCACTTCGATGGTATCTTCATCAACGAAAGTTGCCCACCCTTTTAGCATCGTCAAATGCTGAAAATCCTCTACCACTTCGAGGTATTTCTTTTGTTGGAGGGTCGCTACAAGTGCACTTTTATCCCTGATTAATTGTTGGAAATCAACGGTAGCTCCCTTGGGCTGAACTGCCTTAAAATTGGAATGTGTGGCGTGGTAAGCCGCTTCACCTGCACGAATTAAATGCTTAGACGGGACGCAGCCTACATTCACGCAAGTGCCACCAAAATCCAGCCCTCCATTGACCATTAGCGTCGAAAGCCCTAGACTTTCCGCCTTGATGGCAGCAGAAAAGGCAGCGGAGCCTCCTCCTATGATAATCAGGTCATAGTCGTATTTTTTGTCCTGCTCTACCACCTTATAACGACCGATTTGATTAATGACGTCAATAATCTCCGCCTCTGTCAAAGCCGATTTATCAAAGACAATATCGCCCGAGGCAGAGGGGTAATCTACTGAGCAGTACTCGATTCCTTTTAGTTTTTTTAAATTTGTTTCGATGTGGGAAGCGCATCCGCCACAGGTCATGCCCGTTATATTTAATTTTATTGTTTTGATGTTCATTTTTTATTTATTTGTTGAGTTGTTGAGCTGGTGAGTTGTTGAGCTGGTGAGTTGTTGATACTCATTTCAAATTCTCTACACTCATCGCTCACTACTCATTTCTTGTTCCTTGTTTTTATTATAATTCAGATTCTAATTTGAAGCCGGAACAGCCTCTACAACTTGATAGCCCGTCGAATCAACTGCCGCTTTTATATCTTCGAAAGATACCTTTGAGCGGTCGAACTCGACTGATGCGTTCCCGTTTTCATAAGAAGCTTCGACATTAATAATACCATCCAGTTCATTGACGGCGTGCTTGATGTGTTCCTCACAACCCGTGCACGTCATACCTTTAATACGAAGGTCTATCTTTTGGATATAATCAGGCTGAACGAAGCCTATTTCTTTTTTATTATCGGGGTAAAAGGCAGCCGAGTAGTAAGGAAAAGCTGTCATTACAATGGCAAAAACAGTCACAATCCCCAGAAACATTTTGGATTGAAAAAAGGAAGGTTTCCCATCAGCTTCGCAGTCGCAGGCAATCTCGTCTGCCGGTTGTGGCTTTAGCTTTTGATACCAGGCATAACCCAACACCAAGACGGTAAACCCAATCAAATAAGGTCGGTAAGGTTC
>JALVDO010000372.1 GCA_027008975.1 Saprospiraceae bacterium
TCTGCTGTCATGCTAAGGCTTAGTCTTTACACTCTGCATAAGCAGCTACGTGCTTCGCTAAATCTTCCCAAGAAATTTTCGGAAATTTCTCACTCATCTTTTTGCAATCGGAAAAGACAGTTGGATATAGCTTTTTGTAGTCCTTTTTCTTCAGGCGATAAGCAGTATTATCACCAAAGCGGATGTAGTAGGACTTGGCAATACCGCCGGCTACCTTAACCCCTGCAAACCCGACAGATGCTGTTTCTTTAGCAAAGGGGTCGTGATAAATTCGGATGTCACCACCAAAGGTTGGATTCAACACCTGCATCAGTAGTACGCGCTCTTTTTTCTTGACCTGCACCTTGGATTGCTCAAAAAAGGCATACCCCTCACTAATTAAGCCGGGTTTGACATAAGATTTGCCCCACTTATTAGCGTCGGACATAAGACTAACGGCAGAGACGTATTTATCAAAACCACTTGGCATCAGGTACATAAATTTGATTTCTTCGGGTTTGAATTTTTTCTTTTTCCCGTTTTCATCTCTAATGGTAACCTGAGTAATCAACCCCTTTTTTCTGTCGAGGTCTTTAAGCGTTCCCGTTATTTCCGTCCCGTCCATTAGGGTAATATACAGGGGCTTTTTTCCCGAAAAGCGGGATGCCGGCTCCAATAACTCTTGTCCGAAAGTGGTGGTCAAATAACCTATGACCAATAATAAAAATAAAAGACTCTTCTTCATTGTTTGTTGTTTTATGAAATTAAAAAAATGATAATTACCTGTGTTTTCTAATATTTTCTTTTTGGGCGTGCCCCCTCCTACGTCGGGGTCGGGCTATCCGCTCCTATGTGCTCCTCCGTCGCACATACCGCTACTATCCCTCACGCGCTCCGCAACTCAACGCCACGCCTCGTGATTCAATTTGAGTCTTACCTAAAACTTAGGACAAATCACTCCATCATCATCCGCGCTATAATCGCCAAGGTAAGCAACGGAGACCTCAAAGGCTCCCTGTCCTCTTCTCGCTCCGACAAAATCCGTCAAATTGGCATCGTAGCTAAAGCCGAACAAATAATTATTGAATTCAATACCTAATAAAGCGACGGCGGATTCGGGTCCTAATTTCTCTTGCGTCGTTTTCGCGACACGCAGCCAAGTACCAAAGTGCAATGCTGTTCCGGTAGAAGCATTCAATAGAAACCGAATATTACTTCCCGTTGTTGCTGAAAAGTGTGGTCCCTGCAAATTAGCCAATATTCTCGGAGAAAGCTTGATAACTTCACCCAAAGGAATCGACAGATTGAAGTAGGCTGTGTATTTACGGTATAGGTGATTGTCCGGAAAATCTTCCGGATTTTTTGAGTCGTAATAAAAACTAACCCGCGGATTCAGAATATGGCTCATTGCCAGTCCGGTATAGAGATTGATCCCCCTTTCCGGCGCGAAAGAATAATTCAGACCTACATTATAATCACCAAAGGCAAAGTTGTTTTCGGGGAAGGCTTCTTCTGTTCCCTCTGTATATCCCGTCGAACCATTGAACTGATCATCAAAAGTCAGCTTGCTCAAATTAATATTTTGCTGGGTAATCCCCGCCTGAAATCCAAGGGAGAGATATTGCTCACCACTCTTCCCCAGCCCCTTGTGAAAAGCACCTGATACCAATAGGCGGTTAGTCGAAAACGTCAAACCCGGTTTATCATTGTAAAAAATCATACCGACGCCCGCCGCATCGTGCTCCCGACGCTGCTTTAATACATCAAACCGAAAATCAGCTGATGCCGAATAGGTCGTAATCGGATTATCCAAAACCTTCCTCCACTGATCCCGATAAATGGAGGAAAACCTGAAAGAGCCATTGAACGCTCCTGTCAATGCCGGATTCAAATAAATGGGAGCACCATAAAATTGAGTAAAATCCTGATCCTGCCCGTTTGCCATAAAAAATGTCAGTAGAAAGGGAATAAAAAGTAATTTCTTCATCATAGGTATTGTGAAAATTTAGGCCAAATGTACGCAAATATCTCATCCGTCAAAACAAAAACGAAAAGGTATTTCATTTAGTATTCGTAAAAAGAAAGGTACTTCAGATAAAAAAGTTAAAACCAAAGCGACAAATTCAAAATATTTTTATAATTTAGCCCTCCAAAAGCAGCAAGATAATGCCATATTCCATCTGTACGGTAGCCAGCGCGCCTATTCGCAACTCCTCAACGCACACAAGCGAGATGCTCTCTCAATTGTTATTTGGCGAAGTGATGGAAATATTAAATACCAAAGGGAAAGCATGGGTAAAAATCAGAACCTGCGATGACAATTTTGTCGGATGGGTGGATTCCAGCCAGATACACCCCATTGAGGAGGATTTACTCGAAGCTTACTTGCATGACTTTGCCTTTGTCCTGGATTTTTTTCAGCCTATTCATGCCGGCAATTCCTTTATCCCGCTCACGATTGGTGCACGGCTTCCCCGCTTCGACGGGATGCAATTTTCGATTAATGGCAAGAAATTGACCTTTAGTGGCAGAGCCGTATTCCCTAAAGATATTGAGACCAGTCGCGAGATGTTGGTCAAGCTGGCAAAGAAATATATTAATACGCCCTATATCTGGGGCGGTCGCTCTGCAATGGGCATCGACGGTGATGGGTTTGTGCAGATTGTCACCAGGATGCTGAACATCAAAATGCCAAGAGAAGCGGAAGCACAGATAAATCTCGGAGAAAACGTCGCTTTCGTAGAGCAGGCTATGCCCGGCGATATTGCTTTTTTCGAAAATAAAAGGGGACGCATCGTCCACTCCGGCTTCATCCTCGAAGACCGTAAAATCATCCATGCCTATGGAAAAGTCAGAGTTGACACTATCGATCACTATGGCATCTTCAACCAAGACCTAAACCGCTATACCCACCGGCTGAGAATCATTAAAAAGGTATTGGCTCCTGCCAAAAAGAAAATCGTCAACGAAGTCCCCATCTCCAAACGCGAGCTGAATCAGATGCGGATGGAGCTTTAGGATATGAATTAGAATTAGAATTAGAATTAGAATTAGAATTGGAATTAGAATGTGAATGGGAGCGACAAGGTGATAACTTCAAAGCCCCCATGGGCGCGAAGGTGTCAACTTAGGAGCGGAATTTTCAAAACCAATTCCACTTTGAACTTTAGCCTTTTAACTTTAGCCTTTTAAATTTAGCCTTTTAAATTTAGCCTTTTAAATTTAGCCTTT
>JALVDO010000373.1 GCA_027008975.1 Saprospiraceae bacterium
GTCTTTTCGGTAGGGACAATCCTCGACATAGGGAACTTTTTGGTGGGATTATACCCCATTGTTCGCAACGAAAGTGGCTGATAAAACTCCTGTGTAACATACTCGTCAATAGAGTATCCCGTGACCTTTTGGGTCAGCAGGGCAATGAAGTAAAAACCCAAATCGCTGTATTTATAATCTCTTCTCGCCCTCAAATCCGACTCGACAATCCGCCTCCAAATGGTATCTCTGAAATCCGTTCTAAGGAATAATTTATTCGTGACAGGAATACTGAATTCGGGTGACCAACTCGTTCTGTAAAACTCCTTTGAAGGATGGGGATGCCTCCTTCCTGCAACCGTTTCCTTATAAAAGGGAATCCAACTTCTTAGACCCGAAGTATGGGTCATGACATCCCGGATGACTAACCCTGACTTATTAGTACCCTTCAATGATGGTAAATACACACCGAGAGAGTCCTCTATGTCAATCAGCCCCTCCTCTTCCATCTTCATAACGGCAATAGTCGAAGCCGCCACCTTTGTGATAGAGGCCAAATCAAAAATATCGTTATCGTCCTCGCGGTTTCTCTTGGAAAATGTATGATATCCAAATGCTTTTTTATAAAAAATTTTTCCATCTTTTGCGGCAAGCACTACACAACCCGGATATGCTTTTTTTAGGATTCCCAAACGAGCTATGGAGTCTATTTTAAACAATGAGTCGGAGCGAATGCCAACTTCTTCCGGTACGCAATACCCCAAACGGATAGGCGCTCCTACTTCCACCCCTTGATTAAATACACTTTTGGCGGAAGCCGTGACCGGCAAACGCCCCAAAATGGCTATTCCCCCAAATAATGCCTGAGCCGAGACATCGCCAATCATATCATCTTCCTGGTAAGATTCGAGCACCCAGTCGATATAATCGAAATACTTCAGGCTGTAAGGCGAGCCAAATACCACCAAAATTACCTTTGTTTTGGTATTCAACTCATGGATGAAATCGAGTTCACTCTGCGTCAGTCCAAAATTCTTTTTGCTGTATTTATTCATATCGTGCAGACTGACGATGACCAAATCCTTTTTGCTAAGAGTACTAAGTAGCTCCTTTTGCTTGGAAACAGAAATATCCTTTTTCACCTGATAGTGACTGACGGTTGCATAACTGTCTAGTCGTTTTTGGAAGGCAGTCTTATGCTTGGTGCCAATACTCAGTGAAGCAATAGACAATTGATTGGGCTTTTTAATAGGGATAAAATTATCCTTATTCCGCACCAGCGTGATGGCATTTTCGATGAGCTTTTGCTTCAGTGCCAATGCTTCTTTTGAGTTGAGTTGCTTGTCGATATCTTTGGGGTCAATGGGGGTATATTTCGTCAATCCCAAGCGGTATTTAGCCCGTAAAATCCTTTTAACACTTGTATTGAACTGATCCTCGCTGATTAATCCTTCCTTGAGGTAACCCTTGATTTCTTTGATAGCAGCCGGAATGTCCTGTGGCAACAGGAGTACATCATTGCCCGCCGCCAATGCCTCCGCATCTGCCTGCCCTGGGCGGAAATGCTTTGTCACGCCTTTCATCCCTAACCCGTCCGTAAAAAGCAAACCATCATACATCAATTTGTTACGCAGTAAACCGGTCACAGCATTTTTCGAAAGAGAAGTCGGGCGGTTGGGGCGATTATCAATCGCTGGTACATCCAGGTGGGCAACCATCATGCTGCCAACACCCTGCCTCGCCAAAATCTTAAAAGGAAACAACTCAATGCTATCCAATCGTCTCATATCGTGCATAATCACCGGCAAATCCTTGTGCGAATCTACATCCGTATCCCCGTGTCCGGGAAAGTGTTTAGCGCATGCCATAATGTTGTTATCCTGCATCCCCATCATATACATATAGCCCTTTACTGCCACATTGTATCGGTCTTCACCAAAAGAACGGTCGTTGATAACGGGGTTCCCGGGATTGTTATTAATATCGACAACCGGTGCGAAATTGACCGTTACCCCTACCCGCTTCAACTGCTTCGCCACCATCGCTCCAAAGTCGTAAATCAGGTCATTATCCCGAATAGCTCCAAGCATCAACTGCCTCGGGAAGCTAATGGTCGTTTTCTTCATACGCATGCCCAAACCCCATTCACCATCAATAGCGACCATCAATGGAATCGGAGATAATTGCTGATATTCATTCAATAATTCAACCTGTTTCTTGGGTGTCCCTTGAAAGAAACACAACCCGCCAACATGGTACTTCCTGATTATTTCCTTGACGGATTTGATATGTTCCGCCCCCTTGTCAGAATGTGCACGAATCGAAAATAACTGCCCAATTCTGTCATCTAATGAAAGAGCGTTAAAGGTCGAATCAACCCAATGATTCTCCGCTTCATCGTGTGTGACAAACGTCAATATTTCTGTTTGAGGAGTAGTTTCCTCCGGAGCAGTACCCGCACTTGTGAGTACCAAAAGACTTGTTATAACCAGGATGAAATATTTCATGTTTTATTATTTTTGCAGGAAAACCTTTCTCTTATATACTCTTTTTTAAAGCGTTTTGTTTCGAGAAAAACGAGAATGGTCGGTATGATAGCAAATGATTATCCTTCTTCATTTAGTATAACGATTTCCAATTACCGCATAAAAATACTGACTTTTTTATAAAATAGAGGAAATTATCAGGATTAGAATGGATTTTTTACTTGCGTGATCTCCCGCTAAGAACCGCTCCCAATATTCCACATATTTCCCAGCAGAACGGTCTGCGGTAGCTGAACGTGCTGTCCCGATAGGGCAGCATGGCGGCTACCGCGTGTTAATCGTTTTTTTTATTTCTTCATCTTTGTCAAAAAGTATAGCATTGATAATCAATTAATTAAAATTCAAATCACGCTCTCCATCAAATAACCATCAAATAAGAATCAAGCCCAAAATGGAATATATTTTTTGTATTTTCTTGATTTACTTTCCGGTGCATCTTCTTTAATCACTTGTGCCATCAAAGTCTCCTTGATTATTCGTGATGCAATTGCCGCATTTTTCCTTTCAATCTTGAATCTTTCTCTTAATGATTGATTTGTCATCTTATCATTGGAAACATACTTCAAACAACAATGCTGATAGCAGGCTCGAATTTTATCTGCCTTATCCATTTGCCTTAATTTCTTGTAGGAGAAAAGGACAGCCTTAGTATGCTTCTTCTGTACTTGAAAAATAGGTGCCGGT
>JALVDO010000374.1 GCA_027008975.1 Saprospiraceae bacterium
GAGTCAAACACCCGCTATGCACAGGGAGGAATCGCCACCGTATGGGATGACGACAAGGATAGTGTGGAGAAACACATCGCCGACACGCTCGATGCCGGGGATGGACTTTGTGATACTGAAGTAGTGCGAATTGTAGCAGAAGAAGGCCCCGCCCGCGTCCGTGAACTTATCGAATGGGGAACGAGATTTGACAAAAACAAACAGAATGAATACGATCTCGGTAAAGAGGGCGGGCACTCCGAAAATCGCGTCCTACACTACAAAGACCTCACCGGTTGGGAGATACAACGCGCCATTCTAGAAAAGGCAAAAAAACTACCCAATATCACCTTGTATGAGCACTACTTTGCCGTGGACCTTATCACACAACACCACCTCGGCTATAATGTGACTCGCCTGATGAAGGATATTGAATGCTACGGTGCTTACGTATTGGATAAAAAAACAAACGACGTCAAGACCATTCTGGCTCGAATCACCCTTTTGGCATCTGGCGGAACGGGGCAGGTTTATCGGACAACAACTAACCCCGTAATAGCGACAGGCGATGGTATCGCGATGGTTTACCGGGCAAAAGGGCATGTTGAAAATATGGAGTTCGTACAATTCCACCCGACGGCATTGTTTAATCCGGCAGGTGATAATCCTGCGTTTTTGGTATCTGAAGCCGTGCGGGGATTTGGTGGTATCCTCAAAACAAAAGAGGGCGATGAATTTATGAAAAAATACGACCCGCGCGAATCACTCGCTCCCCGTGACATCGTCGCAAGAGCCATTGATAACGAGATGAAAATACGGGGAGAGGAATGCATGTATCTCGACTGCACCCATCTTGATGCGGATGCCTTCGAGGCGCACTTCCCGACCATCCGGGACAAGTGCCTCAGCCTTGGGATTGACCCGCAGAAGGATATGATTCCGGTCGTACCTGCCTGCCATTATATGTGTGGCGGCGTCCACGTAGATCAGTATGGCAGAAGTTCCATTCACAATCTTTACGCCTGTGGAGAAAGCACCAGCACGGGCTTGCACGGGGCTAATCGTCTGGCATCCAATTCGCTTCTGGAAGCGGTCGTCTTTGCAGAGCGAATTCATCAGGACATTGTGAAAAATATTGATAATACTAACTTCAAAGAGGGCATTCCTGAGTGGAACAGCGGCAGTACCACCGACCCAAAAGAGCTGGTATTGATTACTCAAAGTATGAAGGAGTTGAAGGATGTAATGAGTTACTATGTGGGTATTGTCCGCTCTAACATTCGTCTGAAAAGAGCGATGAATCGACTGCACCTTTTGTATAAAGAGACGGAAGAACTCTATAATTCGACAACCATCTCTCCTCAACTATGTGAATTGAGAAATTTGATTACCATCGCTTATTTAATCACCTTGTCCGCATCCATGCGAAAGGAAAGTAGAGGGCTGCATTATACGACGGATTATCCGGAGAAGCATCCGTTTTTGCAGGAGACTATTTTGTGATATGGAACGTCCCATTCTATTATTTGATGGCGTTTGTAATTTGTGTAGCGGCACCGTACAGTTTATCTTAAAACACGACAAAACAGGGGAATTACTCTTTGCTTCCCTACAATCCGATATTGGGCGGGAATTACTCATGGCACACAAATTGTCCACTAGTGACTTCAACTCGCTCGTTCTCATAGAAGACGGGCAATATTTTTTGCGTTCCGTAGCAGCATTGCGGATTGCAAAGCACCTAAAAGCACCATACCGATGGCTACGAATTTTTGGAATTTTACCGGTGTTTATCCGGAACTGGGCTTACGATCTCATCGCCAAAAACCGTTACCGGTGGTTTGGGAAAAAAGAAAGTTGTTGGTTGCCAACTCCGGCTTTGCAAGAGCGGTTTTTAGCATAAATATCTCAGTAGCTAGTCAAGACTAATTTTTCTGCCACCAACAATCCTTGCACAAAACAACAAAAAGCCGTATCTTAGCGGTATGGGAAAAGGAAAAATCAAAATAGCCAATCCACTCTACGATGTTGTCTTCCGCTACATGATGGAGGATAATAAAGTGGCGAAGCTATTTCTCTCAGCCATTATCGGCAAAGAAATAAAGGAATTGACCTTTAGCCCAACGGAGTACAGTAGCAAAATCGGGCTGGAAAACAGCATCACCGTCACCCGGATGGACTTCAATGCCCGTATTCAGGAGGCAGACGGAAAGGAGACCGTCGTCATCATCGAGCTACAAAAGGCGAAGTTTTACTACCAAATCATGCGGTTCAGAAAATACCTTGGCAAACAATACCAAAATCCCCAAAACGTAGATCAAAATGACAACCCTCTCCCCATTTACCCTATTTATATTCTCGGAGAAGCTTTCACCGAGGAGCCAGTTCCCGTTATTCGCGTTAACAGAAACTACGTTGATGTGGCAACCGGAAAAACACTTACTGAAAAACACCACTTTATCGAATCCCTGACGCATGATGCCACCGTCATTCAGGTACCTCACCTGCGGAAACATCGCCGCACGACTTTGGAGCGCTTTCTCAGTATCTTCGACCAAGCTAATCGTTCTGATGCAAAAGGGCATATCCTCGCAATTGAGGAGGATGATTACCCTAAGAGCTATCGCCCTGTCATCCGAAGGCTTATCAAAGCATTACAAACACCGAAGATAGAAGATAACATGGATATAGAAGATGAAGTCATCAACGAATTTAACAAACAGGCAATGATTATCGAATTGGAGCGAGAAAAGGCAGAGCGGGCAAAGCAAAGGGAGAAAGAGGAAAGACGAGCCAAAAACAAATTAATAAAAAAACTTGCCTCCATGCAGATGTCCGCCAAAGAAATTGCTGAAATTGCCGACATGGAGGAAGAAGAAGTGCGCCGTCTGCTGAAGGAGTAAGAGAAATACTATGTTGCTCTCGGCAACAAGTAAAAACATCATTCGCCAAGGCAAATTTATCACACTTTAAAAAGGTGAAAAATAAATTTTAATTACCGCATTTTGGGACGACGGCGCTTGCCTCCAGGCTGCATCATTCCCTTATTTCCCATACGGGCTGCAGCCTTCATTTGCCCTTTGTTTTTTAGTGCTTTTTCGAGCATTTTCTTTTGCTCTTTGATGGAAGGCTCGGTTATTTTGAGTCCTTTCATATTTTTCATATAAATCTCCGCCTGCTTCCATTTATTGCGCGAAGCGGCGATATTTGCCAATTGCAATTGCAACA
>JALVDO010000375.1 GCA_027008975.1 Saprospiraceae bacterium
GTAAGGTATTGCCTTCTTGATTAGTAAAAAAAGTTAAATCATTTTGAATTATATTTGTATTGCTTTCCATTTACAAATTTTCTTTTAGTAAGTTTAAATTTTCTCTTAATCCGGTTTCTAAATACTCCAATTCCCCCAAATCAGAAAAAATAGTTGATTTTATAAATTCAATTTGAATATTTTTTTCAGGTTCATTAGGTGTTTTGGAAAATACAGGAAGCATTTTTGTTGTTGCACGCCTTTCATTTCGTTCGATTTTGCTAAGAATTGACGTGTCAATATCAAGTGCTGCTGCAACTTTTCTTAGTGGTAATCCTTGTATTTCTCTTAATTCTCTTATGTATTTTCCAAATGTTTTCATTTTGATATATTCATTTAGACATTATTGTCAAAAGTATAAAATAATTTTCAATTTGTTCTTGTGCGGTTGGTTTTTCTTTATCTTGTAGCAAATTTTCTATTCCTTTTCTGTTTTTTTAGCTTGCACGCAACTTCATTATAACGAGCAGCAATTGAATTAATTAGGGGCACAGCCCTAGCATCTTTGTAACAACGAGCAGGCAGGTTTGACGGTTTACGTGCTGTGATAAAATTAAATTACGAACAATCTTTCATTATGGTATAGGAGTTTTGCGTGAGGGATAGTAGTGTCAACGGCTTCTTAGATACCAATAACCAAGGATTACACCCAATGCCAGACAACCTCCTATAATCCACCACCAGAAATATTCGGGAGCGGGGTGGTATTCGCTGCCTATAAGGATAAAGCCCGCCCAGTAGCCGGGGGAGGCGTGGAGGTCGTCTGTAGAGGAGAGGTAGCTCAGTTTGGCTTGTCGCAATGCTTCCGATTTTGGGTTGCCGGCTTGTAGGTACTCGTAGAAGGAGGAGAATAATGCTGCTGTTTGTTTGTCCTTGACTTTCCAAAGACTTGAGATGAGGCTGCCGACTCCTGCGTAGGCGAAACCACGCGAAAGGCTCATGACCCCTTCGCCAATTTCCAGTTTGCCGATATTGGTCTCACAGGCACTCAGTACTACGAGTTCGGTGTTGAGGTGTAAGGGGTAGATTTCGGGTAGTGCAAGTGTGGTGTCTGAAAAGTATATTTTGGGAATGCCGCCATCATTTCCCGCCTCGGCATGGGTGTAGAGGTGGGTGTAGGGATAACTGTTGGCTTGCCGGATGAATTGCTCTTTGGTCGCTTCTTTTCCCTCCAATAATTTGTAGGAAGGAAACCCCTTGATTTGTAAAGCCGAAGCATCCAGTGGAGGTAAATTCCATTTATCAGAACTGAAGTCCGGTGCGACGACCAGTAGAGCAGGGGAGGAGCGCCTTCGTTGTTGCTGCCGGAGAAGGACGGCGCCTGAATAGGCATAACGAATATTTTGATGATGAATGAGGTAATCCAAAGTTTTGAAAAAAGTCGTTTTCTTCCTAGAGCGGACAAGGGCTTCGAAGGGGATGGAGGCGAGCATGCCATCCGCTACGATGATGACCTCTTTGTAATCGTTGATGGCAGCGGGAAGTAGTACTTTTTGATAAAAATCGAAAGCCGTCCGCTGATAGTGTTCTGCACCGATGTTCCATCTGTTTTTTGCGGAGAAATTTTCGGCGAAAGCCAATAAAATGCCATCGAATTCCGGCGTCCTTGGAATGGAGAAGAAATGTATGGGTTTGGTCTTTGTCAGGGTGAAGCCAAACAGATACCGTTGTCCGAGTACGTATTCCACAAAAGCGGATTGTTCATTCTTAAGCAGCGAATCCCGAATTGTTTTGGATAAATTATGGCTGCCTGTCTTCCAAACCTCGGCGAAGTAAGGGTATTGTCGCTGGAAGGAATCTTTTAACATCCTCAGTTTTTGAGAGAGAAATACCTGCTGTCGGTTTAGTTTTTCTCGGCTGACGCTGGTGTCCGATTCGAGTTGTTGGGTTTCGATACTTGCCAATTGGGTTTCGTAATCGTCGATTTGGCGTAGTAACTGGTTGTTGCCTCCGGCTTTCTTTCGCACCAAATACTCCAAAATGCCGGATAATAATACGCTTGCCTTGCCTCCTTCGGCGATTTCAAACGCCTGATTGGCGTATTGTTCGTCCTTTGTTCGTTGGTATAGCGTAGCACAAATTTCAAGGGCATTTTCTCGTTTTGCCCGGTTGAGGTTTTGGAACTTCACCTTGGAGTCGGCGTGTAGCTGCACGGTACTGATTAGTTGTTCTTCCTTGAAGTAAAGTTGTAAATTGGACAAGGCGAGGCGTAGGTTTTTTACTTCATCCCGATGTTGTTTTGCCAGTTTTTGATAGACATTCGCTTTGCCTTCGAGGGATTCCAAAATAGTGTTTTCAGGGTAAAGGCTTGTAATGTTGGGCAGGGTATTGACGTCGCTCGTATCAATAGCCGGTAGCACGGTGTAAAGTGCAAGTTGGTAGTTTTTTAAGGCAGTTTCCATATTGCCTGTTTCCGAGTACAGATTCCCCAGTGCGGTAAATAGTTTTCCTATTTCACGACTTCTGACGGGGTAAAAGCGCAAGCCGTTTCGGAGTGCGTTTTGATAAGATTGCGCGGCATATTGATATGATTTTTGTTGGGTGGCAATGTCACCTTTTACCCGGTAGGCATCCATCAGTATGGGCGCTCCATTTTTTATGCTTTTCGCAAATTTCAGGGCTTTTTGAATATCATCTGTCGCTTTTTTTCGGTTTCCCAATCGCAAATAACAATCTGCCCTCGCCTGATGGACAATGGCTTTTGTTCTATCGGAGAGCTGGGGGTATTCCAATTGTTGAGAAAAGACTTTAATGGCTTCTTCTGTTTTCCCCATGGTCGCCAACAAGATGCCATAATCGGTGGCGGATTCTGCTTGTTCCTGTTTCAGCCCTAGCTTTGAGAATTCATTTTGCGCAAGCAGGTGTAGAGACTCGGCACTTTTGTAGTCTTCCAGCCGGGTGTAGATATTTGCGAGTGGTACATAAATGGCATCAATGACCCACCCCTTGTCGAACCGGAATCCTTGTTGTTCTAATTTTCGATAGCCCTCAAAGGCCGTCTCATAGGCTTCTTTCGCTTCCTGTATCCTGCTCTGGTCTCGTAGTGCACTCCCGAGGTAGGCGTATTTGTCACTGAGGCATAGCAGGTTTTCACCCTTCAATTTTAGACCCGATTCTTTGAGTTGATGCAATGGATAGCGCAGGTATTTGATGAGATAGGCGATGTTGGATTGGTCTTGCTTGCGGTAAGTCTCGGAGTCGTGATAGTAGTAACCAATTTCCTCAAAGGGAAAGAGGTAGTTGCAGGTTTCTTCTATCGGAAATAGTTGGGCAGCCCGGAGGGTTAGTTGCCATACTTTGGATTCATTCCCTTGGTTTACTGCCCGTTTTGCCCGTGCGATAAGGCTGTCCTGTTGCACAAGCAAAGGGTTGTCCTGCTGTGCGAAAAGCCCGCTTTTTGATACAAGAAATATGATGATGATGATGATGCGCATCGCTTTTTTCGGGGCAAGATACGAGATTGAGCGGACATCTCCGCATTCCGAGGAGGAGGATGGGAATGACACCTCATATCTTCCATTTCACAAATAGCCTAAAACCATTATGCCACTGTGCTTCTAATATATTGGAGGCGGGGGTTGGGGACAGCAGGACGGGAAGTTTGTCATTTAGCAGGTAATAGCTGGCACCGATGGCTATTCCGGTCTTTTTTGTTCGTCCCATCAGTACGTTAAAGGATGCGCCATAACGCAGGGCGCCGTATGTAGGGTTGTCCTGTCTGAATAGTGAAAACTGCTGTGTCTCGTTGAACTTACCTTTGAGTAGCACGCCACCTTCAAGACCGATGCCAACCCGCAAAAAGGGCAGTACATCCACCTGAGGCTGCAAGGACATAGTAAGGTGCGTGAAGGTGTAGGAAATGGGCTCGTTGAAGGTGGGGACGAAGGTCGTATTGCTGTATCTCATATAGGCATCCATGCTGACCGGCTTCTTCGGAAGTAGGGCGGAAGTGCCAAGGGCGATGTATTTATTGGAAAAGGTGGCATCAAGGGCTTTCCCCTTCCACGGGTCGGTGGCGTTGGGGAATATTGAGCCAACCTCGAGGGTGAATCGGGTGATTTTTTTAAGCCGAATTTTGGATCGTTTGGTGACGATTTTTTCGTTGGAATCAAAGTAGATGTTGGCTCTGCTTTTGATTAATTTGGGCATTTTTTTGCCCGGTTTTATAGTGTAAATGATATGTCCTCTCGAATCTTTTTTACGCACTTTGGATTGTCCTGTACCGGCGAGGTAGATATTCCTAAAGTGGAAGACAAGGCTGTCGGGATACGCCTGATAATAAAAGACGGAATCTATGCCAAAATTGATTTTTTCTCGTCCTATTTGGACTTCCTCTACTTCGAGTGAGGTATAGTCGAGTTTTTGGGGGATGTCGGTTATTACCTTTACGTTAGATGCGGGGCCATCCCCATTGTTTTGGAAGTTGATTCTGAATCTCAAAGGAGTATTTCGTCGCCAGGGCAGCATAAATTTTCTATCCATTCTGCCTCTGTAATTAGCAGCGAGCAGACTATTGGGATCGTGGGACGAGACGAGCTCAACGGGAAGGGTGTAAGCATCTATTACCGTGCCCGATTCATCCTTTAATTTTATCTCAATATGTGTTGTGAGGGAGGTGTCCGTCATGCTTTCATCCGTTTTCATCAGAACGAAGATGTTGCGGACTTCGCCGGGCTTTAACCCACTAAATTCAAAGGTTTCTCTATTGGCAAAGCCACCTTTTAAATCGTCTTCGGCTATCAGGGCATTGTTTTGAATAAATGGGGCTGCCGAAAGTGAGACGAGGGCATTTTCCCACAGGGAAATCATTCCAATTGACCGGCGGATTTCGCCATTGTTTAGGCGTGGTGCTTCCTCAATGACGAAACAACTGCTACAAGTCGATTGCTCGTTGTATTTTAGGTCTAATGTACCGGAGATAGGCGAATCCCCCGTATTGCGATAAGCTACAATTGCGACAAACTCCTCTCCGGCGATGGCTTCCTGATTCGTCTGAGCCATGACTGATCTTTTTTTGTACTTTTTGGCAAAGAGGTTGGCGTCAGAGGGGGAGGTGCCATTTGTTAGTTTTCCATTGAGGTTGAAAGCGACTCGTTGGCGACCTTTTTTGCGCTTGTCCTTACCGGTATCCGTATAGGTGTAGGTGAGGAAAAATTCTGCATCATAAGGCTCGTATTGGGTCGGACTATAGATATGAACGGGCGATTCAGAAAAACTAAAATTGCCATCGCCAAATAGCCATAGGTATTTTACCCCGGGCTCTTTTCGAGAACCGGGAATGGGCTCCAATGGTG
Source organism: Saprospiraceae bacterium (assembly GCA_027008975.1). Lineage (GTDB taxonomy): Bacteria > Bacteroidota > Bacteroidia > Chitinophagales > Saprospiraceae > JALVDO01. The sequence continues at coordinate 5,334 of JALVDO010000375.1, forward strand.
GGATGCCCGTTACTTTGAATGTGATTTTATTATCGTACCCATCTGTTTTTGACCATTGCATGGTTGGTTCGGTTTCCTGCGCCGACAGGAAAAAAGGCAGGCATATTAACCAGATAAAAATGTGAAGTGCTCTCATGATATTTCGCGTATTGAAAGTTATTTTGTGAATAAAAGTATTATAAAATACTTAAAAAGACAAATATGCCGGTTATGATTTTTGATTTTATTAAGGCAATCACATAAAAAATGAGATACAAAAATTTCTCGTCCATACGGACACGAGTTATAACTTCATAGATAAACCAAGAGATTTAAGAATGAATTTGATAGTAGATTTGCTTCTCTCATTTTTTATTTGTAATATCGCTTGATTCGTATTTTAGGCAATTAAAAAATAACAGGTATGAAAGCATTGCAGATGGTAGATGCAGTCAGGGAGATGCCTCTGACTGAAAAACTATTGATTATTGAGTTGATTTTTAAAGACATAAAAGAAGATACTTTAGAAAGGGAAAAAGAGGAGCAAAAGAGAAAAAAAGCTGCCCAAATGCTGTTAAGGGATTACCTGACGAATGAAAAATTGACAGAATTTACCGTACTGGATAAGGATGATTTCTATGAGGCGAACTGAAATATGGCTTATCAATCTTGATCCGACAATAGGAGCTGAAATAAGAAAAACCCGACCTGCCATTATCGTCAATGATGATGCACTCGGCATCTTGCCGCTTAAAGTTATTGTTCCAATTACTGATTGGAAAGAACGATATGCAGCAGCTGACTGGATGGTCAAATTAGTCCCAAATTCAATCAATAACCTTTCAAAAATTTTCGTTGCAGATTGCTTTCAAATACGCTCTCTTTCCCAGACTCGCATGGTCAGGAAAATCGGCGAAATTTCTGATACTACAATGAAAGAAATTGAAGTTGCCCTTGCCAATGTTTTGAAAATAAAGTGACAAAAAATCTGTAAAAAAATGTGGACAGTACCAAAGTACTGCCCACAAGTTCAGGGATAATAATCGTTACTAACGACTCTTATTCATTTAATCAACAACTTTCATGAATCGCTTCGCGGAATCACTTCCGTCTTCGTTGACAATGCGAATGATGTAAAGACCTTCCGGCAGGGTAGAAATATCGAGATTAGATTTCTTACCCGTTTGCTCAGATTCACTTTGCAAGCGTCCGGTTTGGTCGAAGATGCTTATCTGATGCTTGCCCGGCTTTCCGAACTCAACTGTTATCAAACTGACGGCCGGATTTGGGTAAACGAAATCGACAGCAATAGTATTCGTGAATGTTCCACTTACTTCGTTGCTTAGCGCAAATTGTCCATTCTCATACAAGCCCACGACGCGATAGTAATTATCACCTACATCCGGATTATTGTCAGCGTAGCTGAACATAGTACTACTGATACTTGCCGGCTCAATGGCACTAATAGTTTCCCAATCGATCGCATCTGTTCTCCTTTGGACGAGGTAATGAATCAGTGCATCTGCCTGATATGTCCAAGACAATTCATAGGAGGTATTTCCAACTTGAACACCAGTGACGTCGATAACCACGGGCACAGAGTTACAAGTGCCGGGTACCCAGGAAGTGACCCCTCCTGTATTTTGCGCAAAGCAGGAATTTGAGTACGTCACGCCATCACAACCACATACCGGTTGGAATATTAATATACACGGGTCATTGGTGATTAATGAAGGATCAATACACGGTATTGGGCAATTAATCGTAATTACGTCGCAATACTCTACAAAATCTCCTGCAAAACAGAACTGTCCGGTGCTGTCGAATCGCTGTATTAGCATACACACGGTATATACACCCGATGGAAGATTCATTACAATCTCATCATTACCTCCTCCGGATGCTGTCACCGTTTCTCCGTTTTCGTTGGTAAATGTCCAGTCAATTTTATCACATTCTCCTGCAGCTACAGCCTTAAAGTGTGCGTTCGGGCAGTTTAAATCCAACTCAAATCCCTGATTGACGTCAGCAAGGTACGAATCATAACTACCGCAATCGCAGCCGCTGCCACAATCCGGCAAGGTGAATTCGATGAACTCGTGGCAGCACCAACCGCTCTCCTCGTCTAATAATATCACCTTGATAGATACGATATCTCCGGATGCTGCACCACTAATCTGCAAGCCGGTACAAGTTGGGCTGCCTGTAAATGCAATATTATCAGGAGTAATCACCATGCCCGGGTTTTGTGGTTCCAGAAGCAAGACCGTTGGATTTTCAGTAGTATTGTTAAAGACGCAAAGGTTCGGTATATAGAAGGTGCCACCATCGTTGCATTGTACTTCTTCCATACCTGTTACCTCTAAGCAAGGCGGGTCACAGACTACTTCGAATACCTCTTCGCATACGCCGGTGATATTTCCATCCGGTGTGGTGGTATTCCAGGTTACTTGAATTTGCACTGGACCACTTCCGTATTGATCGGTATTGATGCAGAAGAAGAATGGACCTGACGGACCAAGTGGCAAGTGGCCGTTTCCTGCAAATCCTCCAATGTAGTTAGCATTCAATTGGGTGAGTGCCGGCTGGGTGACATCCCAAAGGGAAGAGGCATTGGTATAACTGCTAAAGACAACTCCCGGTGTCAGAATATTCAGTGTAGCACCGGTAAAGAAATTTGGACAAAAATCGTTTAAGAAATTAATCTCATAACAACAATCGTTCTGAATATCCGTAGGTGTAATGTCGGGGATGTCGGTTGGTGTTACTTCCACATGAACATTCTCGCAAGGGTCCACACCAGGCACATCAACACAGTGTTCGAAGTGGCAACAAACATCTCCATCGGTAATTAAGATGACCGTGAAGCAGCCTTGTATTGGATCGAGTATTGGGAAAGGAAGGGTGAAAACGGTTGTGAATGGTCCTGCAGTCGCTCCCGGCGCAATTGGGAACATGCCAGGGTAATTATTGGATGAGAAGTAGTCCGTGGAGACATCTACACTGCCCAAATCGCTCAACAGGAAGGACGTGATATTGTCAGGGCTGTTGTTTTGCAAATAGAAGGTGTAAGTGTACATGAATCCATTTTCATTACAGTCAAACTCCAGGTTGTCATCGACGATGAGCCCGCAAGTGTCCTGCGGTGGCTCCATGCAATTCAGGAATGGTAATACATCTACGACGACGGTTCCACAGGCTGCGTCTCCTGTCAGGTCAAAAGGACCAATTTGGTCAATTCCGGTGGAGGTCCAACCCGGTACGCTACCTTCGATGATGGTATATATAGCTCCCGGAGCAAAATCAAAGCTGTAACACCCTCCGTCATTGGTATAGAAGGTGTCGATATTTACCACTATTCCACCGTTTACAGGAGTTTCAGTCTGTAACAAAATAGGCCAGTCGGGAATAGTTGGCTCATTGGCATCAACTTCTCCGTTACAATTTAAGTCATTGACCTTACAAACAGTGACGAGTGTGTGGCTTTCACTATTTCCGAAGTTCAATCCATCAATCGGTTGGTTGACATCTACGAAGAGGTCGTAAAAACCATCTACCGGATACGTTTGTCGCCAGTATGGTGATAGCTGTCCTTCACTGACGATGTACTCGCCCGGTGCCGTCACTTCCACTGACCAGCAACCATTGTCTGTGGTGAATACTGTGTCGATGGTGTTGTTTGCTACATCCAAGATGAAAATAGGCCACCCCGGAATCGTCGGCTCGGTACTTTCCCAGACGCCATTACAGTTCAAATCGTTGAATTTACATCCTGAAAGGATAGTCGTTTGAGGATGAAAGCAATTGCCAAAATTCAGTCCGTCAATAGGCTGATTTGGGACGACTGTAAATTCATAAAACCCCGTTGAAGGATAGCTTTGGTCCCAACCGGGCTGCGTTCCTTCGGCGATGGTGTATAAAATTCCCGAATCGGATGAGGGCACATCCACTTGCCAACATCCGGTGTCGTTGGTTTCAGTGTTAATTACATTTCCAGCAGGATCGGTGATGATAATAGGCCATCCGGGAATAGTTGGCTCGTTATCCTCCCAAATGCCATTGCAATTCAAGTCGTTAAATTTACATCCGGAAAGCGATGTGAATAAATCCTGACTCACGCCAGAATTAGTCGAAAAAAAACTAAGTAAAATTGTAAAAATTAGTACAGGTAAGGTCCTTTTAATCATAGTGATAAAATTTTTGATTACGCCTACTCTTTGGGAATTTCCCGGCTTTTCGGCATCCGCCTATGTATCTATATCAGTTACATTCAAAAAATGTTACCCTGAAACTTAAGGTGTTGTCTTTTTTTTTAACTAATATCGTGTGGAAAGGCTCTGTGTAAACAACGAAATGGCTGTTTTTTTATCGGAAAGGCAGACGGCAAAATGGATGTCGCCTTCTTTGACTGTTTTTTTTTCAAAAGGTTTAATTCTAAGTCTCCAATCTCTCAATCTCCAATTTTTCCAATCTCTCAGTCTCCCAATTCTCCCACTCGCTCATTCACTCAGTTCCCGCCAAGGCACGCTAAGTTCACGCAAAGGGCGCAAAGAGCGCAAAGAGTCTCTCAGTCTCCCAATCTCCAATTCTCCCAATCGCCCACTCGCCTAATCGCCCATTCTCTCAGTCTCTCAGTCCCTCAGTCTCACAACTCATTCACTCATTCAAATCCGTGTTATCCGTGTTCCCTTTCATTCACTCATTCAATCTCCCGCCAAGGCACGCTAAGTTCACGCAAAGGGCGCAAAGAGCGCAAAGAGTCTCTCAGTCTCCCAATCTCCAATTCTCCCAATCGCCTAATCGCCCATTCTCTCAGTCCCTCAGTCTCACAACTCATTCACTCATTCAAATCCGTGTAAATCCTTTAAATCCGTGTTATCCGTGTTCCCTTTCATTCACTCATTCAATCTCCCGCTAAGGCACGCTAAGGTTCACGCAAAGACCGCAAAAAGCGCCAAGATTCACTCAATCATTAAATCATTAAAATTTTTACCACATAGTTCACATAGTAGCTCGCCCACTCGCCCCTTCGCCAAATCGCCCAACTCACAATCTCCAATTTTCACAACTCACAACTCATTTCTCTGTCTCCCAGTCCCTCAGTCCCTCAGTCTCCAATTCTCTCATCTCTCACCATCATCTCTCCCTACTCACCAACCCGCTTCCAAGTTGACACCTTCTCGTCTGCGCCTCTTTAAAAGGCTTGACTGCGAAGTTATCACCTTGTCGCTCATCGCTTTTTCATTCTAATTCATATTCTAATTCATATTCAAATTCCTTACCTTTGTGAAAAGTCAAAATATACGACCGGTTTATGCAGGAAAAAAAAACAGCACACGAAGACCACAAATACCTCATGGCGCTTGTCAATAATGACCATGGGCTGATTCGGGAGATTTATGCCAAATATGCCGACGATGTCAAATATATCGTCCTGAAGAATAGCGGTAACATTCATGATGCAGAAGACCTTTTTAGTGAATTGCTAATGGAGTTGTGCGAGCAGACTGCCTCGGGTAAGCTCATTCTGACCTGTCCTTTTAGTGCATTTATCAAGATGATGGCATATCGCCGATGGATTAATAAAATCAATAAAAAAGCACAAAGTAGGGTAACATTGAGTGATATGGTCGGATATAATGACATCGAAGACACAGGAGTAGATGAAAGTGTCGAAATTTTTGAAAAAGAAGAGCGGCAACAAAAACTATTCCTAGATAAACTAAATGAATTGGGGGACAACTGTCGGAAGCTACTCGAAACGAGCTGGACAGTCAAGCCCCTTCAAAAAGCTGCTGAAATATTGAATGTTAGCTATGCTTATATGCGTAAGCGCAAGTCTGTTTGTATGAAAAAATTACTGGATTTGATTAAGAGTAGCCCGGAATTTATGGATATTAGAAATTGAGAAATAATGGATAAAATTTACGAAAAATTTGATAGTTATATTAACGGAGTGTTAGAAGGCGATGAACTGAGAACCTTCGAGGAAGCACTCAAAAAAGACCATAAGTTGATGGAATACCTTACTTTATATAGAGAAGCAGATGCTGTTTTACAGGGGCATTTTGAAAATAAAGGAAAGAGGAAACGCCTCGAAGAAACCCTTTCTGCTCTCAATAAA
>JALVDO010000376.1 GCA_027008975.1 Saprospiraceae bacterium
AGATACCTCTGTCTCCGTCGTACAACCGGCAACATCCATTACCGTCAGGTGATAATCACCGGCAGATAATCCGGTCAGTACCGAGTCATCCATAAAATCACCATCGTTCAGCGAGTACAGATATGGTTCGCTACCGCCGCTGAGCATATCTATGATAATTTGGCCATTGTTATCCTCTTTACAGCCTATTGGAGCACCGTGTGCAACCAACTCCAAGTTGTGAATATCCGACAAAACAGCCACTACGTCAGTTGCCATACAACCTGTCTGAGTATCCTCTACCTGCAACTGATACGTCCCTACCTCCGATACCTCTATCCGGTTGTCATTACCAATCATTGCTCCTGTTGAGAGGTTTGTCCAGATATAATTGTAATTAGGGTTAATGTTATCACTTCCCAGATAGACGGAACTTACCTCGCAGGAGAGTACCGTGTCCTCACCCGCTTCGGCAATAGGGGCAGAAGCTATCGTGATGGAAATAGCTACCGGTTCGGCATGGCATTCTACAAAGGCATCAAAAGCGTAAGTGAACTCATAAATCCCAGGCGTGGCATTGCTCAAATTCAAATCGCCTGTCGCGGTATTAAACGTCCCCGTTGCCACGGTTGAGCCACCTGACTGACTCCATGAGCCACCCGAATCCTCTCCTTCAATCAAGTCAAATAAATTAATGACCCCCAACGATCCTTCACAACCCGAAAGCGGTTCGCCCGGCGTTCCGGTTGAGCGTTCCATCCCCACTTCAAGAGAGTGTGTAATTTCCTCTTCGCAAATGCCATCGGTCACGTAATAAGACACCTGATTCAAGCCTGCGTTTAATGTTATACTTTCGCTGCCATTGACTTCCTGCCCATTTATCATCCACGTACCTCCCGGAGTAGCCTCCTCCGCTAGTAAATCGGATAATAGGATAGTGCTACCCTCGCATAAATCAGCGATTGGAGTCCAGGAAGCGTCTGCATGTCCAACATTCACCATCAGCTCATCTTCCAGCACGCAGACGGTTTTGAAAGAAATGTCATCCAGTGCAAAATCATTACCATTGGGAGTTAGATTGACATTATTGATGCAAATCTCTGCCGTTGTCGCTGTATCGGACATCCAGTTTGCAGCAAACTCCTGCCAACTACAGGTAGTCGAAGACGCCGTCACCACATCTCCCAAAATACTTCCATTGATAGAAAACTGCAACTGAGCAGGGTTTTCGCTCGTCACAGAGGTTAGCCAGGCACCAAATTCATACTCTGTGTTGGGCTCGACGGTGATGGTCTGGCACCACACCCTATTGGGTAATCCGGAGGCATTCACGACCATCATATTTCCTCCTCCCGTGTGGTCGGTACAGTCATCAAAATGCTCGTGTGTATCACCGGCATTGGAAGCAATCGCATATTGTCCTTCATTGGACAGGAGTCCAACACCGCCACCCGTTCCATAGATATAATCACTTGTAAAATCCTGATCGCCCTGTTCAAAATCACCATTGGCGACCAAATTAACCTCGGATAAAACAGAGATACGTACACTCACCATCGTTGACTCGGATATAACAGCTACCGGTGTAAGACTATTCGCATTGGAGAAAAGGTCCGACGGCTGCCATTGGACGTCGATTGGTGTAGCATTGATAGATGAAGCATCCAATTCGACAAATTCGGAGCCACAAATATTGATATCTTCACCGATATCCAATGTGAAATCACATGGTAGTTGGTAGGCTGCTCCTGAATAAACAGCACAAATGATAAGAAGAAAGGAAGGAAAAAACATCTTCATTGTAAAACAGTTTTTATGTGTAATATTTCCAGCACATGCGCGCTAGGGAACTATACTAAAATCACTCTACATAATTGGAAAAAAAACTCCTCCATTTCATTTCCATAACGCCGAGGATAGCTTCCCGTATAATATTTTTTGACATTTTGGAGTCTCCTTCCACCCTGTCGGTAAAGGTGATGGGTACTTCTGCAATCTTAAATCCAAGACGACGAGAGGCAAATTTCATTTCAATTTGAAAAGCATATCCAATAAACCGAATCTTATCAAAGTTTATTTTTTCCAACACCTTTCTTTTGTAGCACACAAAGCCCGCTGTCGGGTCTTTGACCGGCATCCAGGTAATCATCCGCACGTACAAAGAGGCTCCATAGGAAAGCATGATTCTATCCCGAGGCCAATTTTCGACCCTGCCGCCACGCACATACCTCGAACCGACAGCCACATCTGCCCCATCCAAACAAGCCTGATAAAGGCGCTCCAAATCCTTGGGGTTATGAGAAAAATCGGCATCCATCTCAATAAAATAATCATAATCCCTTGCCAAGCCCCAGTGAAACCCTGCAATGTAAGCCGTCCCAAGTCCTAACTTCCCGGAGCGTTCCAGAATGTGTAGAGCGTCCGGATATTTTTGTTGCAATCGCTTAACGATGGCAGCAGTCCCATCCGGGGAACCATCATCAACGACCAATATATCAAAAGCCTTTGGAAGTGCGAAAACGACTTCAATTATCTTTTCGATATTCTCTTTTTCGTTATAAGTAGGTATTATGACTAAACTGTCAGACAAGAATTTAGGATTTAGATTATAGCGGGTTCTTAAATAAAGTGCCAAAGGTAACAATTTAAACGTTCAACCTTTATCAGATGTTGGAAAAAAAGATATTTTTCCTGTCAACAATTGAAAAAACATAATAAAATCACTTGCTAAAGAATAGAATGGCATTAAACTCTCCCCCGATTGCGCAGCAACCATACAGATTGCAAAAGACGAAAGGCGAATACGATGGCACTCACTACCGAAGCTGTCAAGAAAAAGAGGTATTCATTTCGAATATAATTTGCGAGGTATTTTCGTTCAGGATAGGGAACCTTTTCCATTTGCGCGATCAGTCCTCCATCGTGTACTAATGCCTGAAAGGAAAACAACTCCTGAATAAAATAAAAGGCGAGTGGAAACATTAGAAAGAACAATAAAATTTTCAGTTTTTGTCGCTTTGCAATCCAGGTATCTTTCAGAAAGAATATGAAGCGCGACAAGGATATAAAAACGAGTATAAAAAACCCATTTTTCAGCATCAACGGATACTCGGGGAAGTAATAATAGATGGGAAAGAGCACCAAAATAATGATTAAGATGGTCAAAAGCCACCAATATAAAATGACAGACTTTGTTGATAAATTATTCTCTTGCATA
>JALVDO010000377.1 GCA_027008975.1 Saprospiraceae bacterium
GTTACCAATTTTCTTTGACAAAATTAGCCCTTTTACTGACAGGATTTACAGGATTTTTTACTTTGCAAAAATTCCTGCTGTAGCCTTGAGCTTTTTATGAGAAAGCCCTTTACTCTGAAATGATTACTTTTTTAGAAAATCGCCCTTCAGCGGTTTGAAGAATGATGAAATAAGCTCCGGTTGATACGCCGCTGATGTCTATTATAGTCCTATCCGGCGTAAAAGTTTTGATAATTCTTCCGTTTAGATTGGTTAAAAAGAGGCGTTGTGGGTGGAGATTTTTTCGGTAGATAAGTTCTATTGTTTCCGACGCTGGATTGGGTGAAATACTTAGTCCAATGTCGGCAGTTTTCTGATTGGAAACGGGATTAATGTATTGTCCTTCTATAAAGTTTAGGCACTCCATCGTTTCCTGTTTATAGGTTGGGAATGCGACAGTATGACCGACTCCGGGGATTTCATTTAAAAGAGCGACTCCTCCATTGGCGGTAATATCTTCCTGTAGATGATGAGATACATTGATGAAATTTTGTGCATCATTTAGTCCAATGCAAATACAGGTGGGAGCAAAGTCGTCGATGGAAGAGTAATTTGGGCGTAAATCACTCTCTAAACCGGCAGCAAATGGAATCACTCCTCGAAGGTTGGGGATGTCCCCTGCATCTGTGTCCATTGATACAATAACAGCATGACGCCCACCATAAGATAAGCCGGTGAGGTAAATATAATTGGGGTCGACATTGTACATTGCCATGGTCGTATCGACGGAGTATTGAAATAGCTTCTTGACTTTGCCCTCCTCATTCCAGAAATGAGCCGAATTCTCAGGGCAAAGGATAATTGCTCCAATGCTGTCCGACAGGAATCGAAGCTGATCTCTAAATTCCCCTGCATTGATATGCGGACCACCTCTAAATCCAACGACCAACTTATAGGCATGGTCTGCGCTATAATTCTCGGGAACGTAATAATAAAGGCATCTAGTCTCCGAATAATCTGCTTGTGGAAAGGTTATTACTTGCTTAAAAGATCCGGTTTGTTGCGCACCCATTTGGCTAGTGCTAATCAGGAATAAAAATGCGAAAAATAATTTTTTCATAATGCTTACTTAAATTTTAGGTGTAAGGAATAACAAATTTATGGGATGACCAAAAATGCCTTTTCTTTTATTGATTAATGACGTTGATTGGACATTTTATCCTATCTTTGCAGTAAAAATAATATGCTATGAAGCAATACCTCAATCTTCTACAACACATCATTGAAAAGGGAGCCGAAAAGGGCGACCGGACAGGTACCGGTACCAAAAGTGTGTTTGGTTATCAAATGCGTTTTGATTTACAGGAAGGATTTCCGATGCTGACTACCAAAAAGTTGCATCTCAAGTCCATCATTTACGAATTATTGTGGTTCCTAAAGGGGGATACCAACGTCAAATATCTTCAGGAACATGGTGTGCGGATTTGGAATGAATGGGCAGATGAAAATGGAGATTTAGGTCCCATTTATGGTAAGCAATGGGTGCGGTGGGAAGCACCTGACGGCACACAGGTCAACCAAATCGTCAACGCCATTGAAACGATTAAAAACAATCCAAATTCGCGGCGAATTCTCGTCAATGCCTGGAATCCGGGCGAACTCGGGCAAATGGCACTAACGCCATGTCATGCCTTGTTCCAATTCTACGTTGCGGATGGTAAATTATCCTGCCAATTGTATCAGCGCTCCGCCGATGTTTTTCTCGGTGTGCCATTCAATATCGCTTCCTATGCTCTGTTGACGATGATGGTCGCTCAGGTTTGTGGCTTGGAGGTCGGAGATTTTGTGCATACCTTCGGAGACGTACACCTTTATAATAATCATCAGGAGCAAGCAGCACTCCAATTGTCGCGTGAACCCCGCTCTTTGCCTACTATGAAACTCAATCCGGAAATCAGTAATATCTTCGATTTTACCTTTGATGATTTTGAATTGTCGGGATATAATCCGCACCCGCATATTAAAGCAAAGGTGGCGGTATAACCGTTGGTTTTAGAAAAAATTAAATTTTTTCAATAAAAAATGAAAATAAATTAATGTTTTTTCTTTTCTTTGCGGTTGTGTGAAAAATATGTTGTAAAACATTTTAATAGACACAATTTTTCCTCCCCATTTTTTTGCAGTTATTTAGAACGAGTATAAATAACTAAATGAAATGTTATAAAATTGTTAAAAAAAGTTAGCGAATTTTATATTTGCGCCGTTGGAGCGTAGGCCTCTGACTTTTTTATTCTATAAACAACCAAAACATCTGATTAAGATGGTGTCTAAATCTTTATTTAATAAGACCTGGCTTATTTTAAGTTTAATGGTTTTTTCTGTTGCTACCGGATTCGCCCAGGCGGATGTTAAAGCCGGTAAGACTTTGTTTCGGGACAATTGTGCATCTTGTCACAATAAGGACATGAAGACGAAGCTGGTAGGTCCCGGATTGGCTGGGGTGCAGGATCGTTGGAAAGACTTCCCCAAGGAAGATTTATATTCTTGGATTCGAAATGCACCAAAGATGATTGAGTCCGGACACAAAAAAGCCGTAGAGGTTTTTGAGGCAAATAATAAATTGCCAATGACTGCTTTCGAGAGTCTTTCAGATGATGATATTTCCAATATTTTGGCTTATATTGATGCTATTGCTTCAGGCAAGGGTGTTGGCGGAGGTGCCAAATCTACCGGAGGTGCGCCTTCGGGTGGTGTTAATAAAGAGGGTAAGAAATTATTTAGAGATAATTGTGCTGCCTGCCATAATAAGGATATGAAGACCAAAATGACCGGTCCCGCCTTGGGTGGTGTTCAAGAGCGATGGGCAGACTATCCCAAGGAAGACTTGTACGCATGGATTCGCAATTCTCAGGATTTGATTGATAAGGGGCATCCACGAGCGATGGAGGTGTGGAATGAGTACAAGCCGGTACAGATGACACCTTTTCAGAATTTATCGGACGCCGATATTGAAAATATCCTGGATTACATTGAGCACCCCGTAGAGGCTGCAGTTTCAACCCCTGGTGAACCACTGTCGCCTGAGGAACCCCAAAAAGATAACACTTGGTTGTACGCCGGCTTAGCTATCTTATTGCTGTTTGTAGCTTTGGTTTTGAGCCAAATTAATGGGCGTTTGCGTTACAATGCTGCACTCAAATCAGGAGACTCTTCCGTCCTCCCTCCTCCGGGTATCTGGGGCACGATATGGAATCGAAATACGAGAACAGCTTTAATTTTCGCCTTGTTTTTATTCGGTAGTTATAAGATGGTTCGCGATGCGGTGTTACTTTCCAGTCAGCGAGGGTATCAACCTGTTCAACCAATCAATTTCTCACATAAAATACACGCTGGAGACCAGCATATAGACTGTAAATTCTGCCATGATGGCGCCAGGAGAAGTAAGCACTCTGTTATTCCTTCCGGTAACACTTGTATGCTTTGCCATAAAGCAATCAAATATGGTTCAAAAGACGGGACAAAGGAACTGACTAAGATTTATGCTTCCGTGGGCTTTGACCCTTCCGAAGGGAAGTACATTGAGAATTACGACCAGTTATCTGAAGAGGATATTGAAAAAATCTTCACAAAGTGGATTGTCTCTCAAGCAATTGAGAAGGGTGAGGCATCTGCATCAGAGGCTCAACAAATCGCTGAAAAGCAGTGGAAGGGGATTAAAACGGCCTTAACCAATCCCGATAATGGGGACTTCAAAATACAAGGACCGGTCGAGTGGATTAAAATTCACAATTTGCCGGATCACGTATTTTATAGTCACGCACAACACGTGACTGCCGGAAAGCTTGAATGCCAAACCTGCCACGGTCCAATTGAGGAAATGGATGTCGTTGAGCAGTACGCACCACTTACGATGGGATGGTGTGTTAATTGCCACCGACAGACAGACGTCCAGTTTGACAATGAATACTATAAATCATACGAGTTATTACATAAAGAATTAAAAGAAGGCAAGCGGGAGTCTGTCAAGGTGGCGGACATCGGAGGAACAGAATGCCAGAAGTGCCACTATTAATTTTTTAGGTTTTATCGATTAAATATTTGCTTTCATAATTCATAATGATGAAGAAAAACAATAAGAAAGTTTGGGTTGGTGCCGAACAATTGACCAATCACCCTGCTTACGTAAAAGCAGCTAACAATGAGTTTACGGAAGTGCCACCCATTACTGAACAACTAAAGGATGACTCAATCGTTGATGTCACCTCTAATCGCCGGGACTTTTTGAAATACCTCGGGTTTGGTGTAGGAACGGCTGTCGTTGCTGCCGGTTGTGATATTCCCGTAAGGAAATCCATTCCTTATGTCAATAAACCGGAACAAATCGTACCTGGTGTTGCTACTTATTACGCTTCTTCTTTTGTCAGTGGCGGGGATTATTGCGCTGTATTGGTCAAGACACGAGAGGGGCGACCAATCAAGATTGAGGGGAATAGTTTTTCCAAAGTAACAAAAGGAGGGACTAGTGCAAGAGCTCAGGCTAGTGTTTTGAGTCTTTATGATACCAGTCGCTTTCAGGGCCCTGTCAAAATTAATGCCGGCTCGAATGAAGAAATGTCTTGGGCTGATTTGGATAAAGCCGTTATGGCTAAGTTAAAGGGAGGCAATGTAAGGATTATTGCCAATACCGTCATGAGTCCCTCTTCTAAGGCTGCTATGCGGGCTTTCGCGGAGCGCTATGCACCTAACTCAAAATTGGAAGATGTCTTGGTCATGTACGATCCCATTTCCAGTTCTGCTATTTTGGAAGCAAATGAAGAAAGTTTTGGACAAAAAGTCGTACCGGACTATCATTTTGACAAGGCAAAAGTGATTGTCAGCTTTGATGCCGACTTTTTGGGCACTTGGATTTCGCCTATTGAGTATGCCGCTGATTATATTGTCAATAGAAGAATTGACGATGTAAAGAAGACTAAAATGTCACGGCACTACCAAATCGAGAGCCACGTCAGCCTGACGGGCTCTAATGCCGACCATAGAATTTTGGTTAAGCCATCAGCACAGGGGGCTGCTATTGCCACCTTATATAATGCTTTGGCCTCCAAGCTTGGTTTTAGTAGTGTATCTGCTCCGAAGATGGATGCAAAGACCACTAAGAAAATAAATGCTATTGCGAAAGACTTATTAGCCAACCGCGGTACTTCACTTGTTGTATCGGGTTCAAATAACAAAGGTGAGCAAATATTGATTAATGCAATTAATGCTGCTCTAGGTAATTACGGGCATACATTGGAGTTCACAAATGCTTCTTTGCAAAGACAAGGAACCGATCAGCCCATTCAGCGGCTGATAAAGGATATGAAGTCCGGTAGTGTGAGTGCTGTTTTCATTATGGATGGTGCGAATCCTGCCTATGATTTGCCTAATAGTTCTGAGTTTGTCGAGGCAATCAAAAAGGTGGGCTTATCGGTTTCTTTTGCCGGATTACCAACGGAGACGACAGCGGTTTGCCAATATGTTGCGCCAACTCATCACTATTTGGAGAGTTGGGGAGATGTTGAGCCCAAGCGTGGGCATCTGAGCTTGATTCAACCTACTATTCAACCCATTTTTGCCGCTGTTGGCAAAGAAGGAACTCGTCAGGCAGAAGAAAGCCTTTTAATCTGGGCGGGCAGCGAGATGTTGGACACAAGAGCCGAACAGCCTTATTTGGAGTTTGTTAAGCAAGTTTGGCGTGGCAATATGTTTGGTTCACAAGGCAAATACACCGATTTCCAAGCATTCTGGGATGCTACCTTGCATGATGGCGTTTTTGAAATGGCACAGGATTCCGTAGAAGTGACTTTTGCAGGAGATGTCAATAAAGCCGCTTCGATGATTCGCAAGCCCGGCAATTCAGAGTTGGAGGTGTCTTTCTTCGAGACGGTCAACATGGGAAATGG
This sequence comes from Saprospiraceae bacterium, assembly GCA_027008975.1. GTDB lineage: Bacteria > Bacteroidota > Bacteroidia > Chitinophagales > Saprospiraceae > JALVDO01. The sequence continues at coordinate 5,919 of JALVDO010000377.1, forward strand.
AACCTATGCCAACAATCCTTGGCTGCAGGAGATGCCGGATCCGGTTCATCGTGGTGTTTGGGGCAATTATCTCGCTATTCCAATTAAATGGAACGGAGAAGATTTTGAGGCCTTGAATGGATTAAATAAAATGGAAATCTATTCTGAAGCAGATATTGTTGAACTGACTGCTAATCAGGTGACCAACCGCATTTCCGCTATTCGTCAATTTGGACAGATGGCAGGAACAGTTGCGACTGCTCTAGGATATGGTCGATCAGCTACCGGTAAGCGAGGTAAGGAATTAGGAGAGCAGGTTGGTACTAACGTTTATCCAATGCTGACTTTTGATGCGAATGGCAATATCCAATACTATGCAGAGGCGACCGTCTCCAATAAAGTTGCAACCGACAAGGAGTTTGCATTCGTTCAGTATCACCACAGCATGGGGCTTACGACGAAAGGGGATGATGGTGAAGTAATGAAGGACACCAAGACCGGAAAAGACTTCAATATAGACGAGAAAGCCATTATGATTTTGGCAGATGGTTTTCAAGGAGGTTTGGTAGACCGTTCGGTTTTGTATCACGGGGATATTAATGAGATTGACGAAACACTAGAAAAGATTAAGCACAAGCGGGCAGAGGCGGCAGAGTTAAATAGTAAGACGCTTTACCCCTACGAAGAGTACAAAGAGAAGTTTTATAGCCAGGGACAACATTGGGCTATGCACATCGACATGAACTCCTGTATAGGTTGTGGTGCTTGTCAGGTGGCTTGCGTCGCTGAGAATAACGTGCCCGTTGTAGGAAAACACGAGGTTTTCCGTCACCATGAGATGACTTGGTTGAGGATTGACCGTTATTTCTACGGCGACTACGAAACCCCTAATGTAGCTTTCCAACCGATGCTTTGCCAGCATTGTGATAATGCACCTTGTGAGAATGTTTGTCCGGTAGCGGCAACCTCTCATAGTTCAGAAGGGCTGAACCAAATGGCATATAACAGGTGCATTGGTACTCGATATTGTGCCAACAACTGTCCGTACAAAGTCAGGAGGTTTAACTGGTTGGATTACACTACGGCTGATTTATTCCCGATTAACGAACCGCAAGTTGCGGATGAGGATTTGCCGTTTGGAGCAGACAACTTGACTAGAATGGTTTTGAATCCCGACGTTACAATACGATCACGAGGTGTCATCGAGAAGTGTAGTTTCTGTGTACAGCGCATTCAGGAAGGAAAGTTGAATGCCAAAAAAGAGAATCGTGAACTCGGTGGCAATGAGGTTAAGACCGCTTGCCAGACGGCTTGTCCGACACAGGCAATTGTATTTGGTGATGATAACCAAAAGGATAGTCACGTAGTCGAAAGGATAGAGCGGCCTTTGACTTATAGGGTGTTAGAGGAAATCAATGTCCAGTCTTCAATTTTCTATGGAGCCAGAGTGACAAATAAGAATGAAGAATTAGAAGCATAATTAATTTACATTGCATAAATAAATCAAGATAATGAGTGCAGTTGTTTCTCCTATAAGGGAGCCATTAATTTTAGGCGGGAAGACGTATCATCAGATGACTGAGGATATTTGTGCCCCAACGGAAAAAACGCCAAGCAAGGCTTGGATGGTAGCTTTTGTACTTGCAGTTACGCTGCTTGGGGTTTATGTTTTTTCTGTCGTTTGGACAATTTGGGTGGGTATCGGATCCTGGAATTTGAATAGAACCATCAACTGGGCATGGGATATTACCAACTTTGTTTGGTGGGTTGGTATCGGTCATGCCGGTACGTTGATTTCGGCCATTTTGTTGTTGTTTCGCCAGAAGTGGCGTACCGGAGTGAATAGAGCTGCGGAAGCGATGACCATCTTTGCGGTGGTTTGTGCCGGACAGTTCCCCATTATTCACATGGGGCGTGTATGGTTTGCCATTTTTATTTTTCCATACCCAAATACTAGAGGACCTTTATGGGTTAACTTTAATTCACCATTGCTTTGGGACGTGTTTGCGATTTCTACGTATTTTACGGTCTCCTTATTGTTTTGGTACACCGGTTTGGTGCCCGATTTGGCGACGGTTCGCGATAGAGCAAAGGGATTGAGACAGAAGTTATACAATATAGCCTGCTTTGGATGGACTGGCTCAGCTAAGCACTGGCAACGATGGGAGAGCTTGTCTCTCATTTTGGCCGGATTGGCTACGCCGTTGGTACTTTCTGTACACACGATTGTATCCTTTGACTTTGCCACTTCTGTTATTCCCGGGTGGCATACGACAATCTTTCCTCCATATTTTGTTGCAGGAGCGATTTTCTCCGGATTTGCAATGGTTCAGACCTTGATGTTGATTGCCCGTAAGGTATTAAATTTGAAGGAGTATATTACGTTGGAGCACGTCGAAACGATGAATAAGGTTATCCTTTTGACAGGGTCTATGGTGGGAGTAGCTTATCTGACAGAGTTATTTATCGCTTGGTATTCCGGATATATTTATGAGCAATTTGCTTTTTACAACAGGGTCATGGGTCCGTATTTTTGGGCATATATAGGTATGATGTCCTGTAACGTTTTAGTTCCACAGTTGTTTTGGAGTAAAAAATTGCGCCGAAGCGTCCAATGGACATGGTTCTTGGCAGTGTACGTAAATATTGGTATGTGGTTTGAGCGATTTGTCATTATTGAGACCAGTTTGGTAAGAGGATATTTACCTTCTTCTTGGAGTTATTACTCACCAACCTGGGTCGAGGTTGGATTATTTGTGGGGTCATTGGGATTATTTTCCACATTGTTCCTCATTTTTACGCGTTTGGCACCGGTTATTGCCCTCGCAGAGGTGAAGGCAATTTTAAAATCCTCCGGAGATCAATATATAGGAGAGAATGCTAAGCCACATGGCGACGATCATTAATAAAACATTTTCGATTTAATCGAATTAAGAAATAAAATATTTTTCGCAAATGGAAAATCAGAACACTGAGGTATTATTTGGCTTGTACGATGATGAGACAGATTTGCTTTCTGCCATCGAAGTAGCCAATAAAGAGCATTTGGACATCATGGATGTCTATACGCCTTTTCCGGTTCACGGATTGGATCCGCTGTTGGGCTTGGAGGAGAGTCGTTTGCATCAAGCCGGCTTTATCTATGGTGCGATAGGCGCGCTATTCGGCTTTAGCTTTATGACTTGGGTTTTTGTCCGTGATTGGCCGACTATTTTTGGTGGTAAGCCTTACTGGTCAGTACCGGCATTTATTCCCATTACATTTGAGCTGACTGTTCTTTTTGCATCTATCGGAATGGTAGTTACTTTCTACACGGTCTGTGGTTTAGGTCCAGGAGTCGTTAATCCCATTTTAGATACTAGAATTACAGATGATAAGTTCTGTATTGCTTTTGATGCAACGGATATGGATGAAGACGGAGTTGACAAGATAAAGAGTTTCTTGTCATCAACAGGTGCTTCGGAGGTAAATACCAAGACAATTTAATCATAAAAAAGCTTTTGATAAAGTCTGTTAATAAATAGATCGATGAAGAATATTCAAACATTTTTAGTTATTGTTGGGTTGGCGTTGATAATGTCTGCCTGCTCTCCCGCGGATGGAAACTTCGGCGGAAGTGAGTACATGCCCGATATGGTACATTCATTAGCCTATGAAGCGAATGTGTATTCTGCCTATAAACACAATACATGGGATAAAGAAAGTACTATCTCTCGTAAGGCGCTTTCCAATTTACACAATCCTGTGAAGGGTACAGTCCCTAGAGGTTATGCGGGGATGGAATTTTCAGGGAACTCTCCAATGATGGAAGCTAAACTCCGTGGAGAAACACAAATAAATGAGATACCCGTCCCGCTAAATGGTAGTGCGCCATTCTACTATGGTGATTCTGAGGAGGAACGAGCAAGAGCCATTGAGGAGATTGGTATAAATCCATTCCCGATTACAGCAGAGGGTTTAGCTGAGGGAAAGGAACTGTTCAATATAGCATGTGCAATTTGTCACGGCACTAAGGGCAATGGATTGGGATATTTGGTCGATGACGAAAAGAATCCATTGGCAAAATATCCGTCTCAGCCTGCTAATTTCACAAAAGATGATTTTGTTAATTCACCAAATGGACGGTTTTATTATGCCATCATGTATGGCAAAAACGTCATGGGTAGCTTTAGAGATAAATTGTCCTATGAAGAGCGTTGGCAGGTGATTCATTATATCAGGTCATTACAGGCAAAAGCCAAGGGCTTGGAATACAATGAGAAGGTCAATACCCTTAATCCTTCCTATGGTCGTCCTGCGGCAATGGGACACGTTCAGGATGTCGCACCGGAAGCAGGAGCGGCAGGTGAAGGAACGGAACACGAATAAATTAGATTGAAAGATACAAGAAATTTAATATAATGAACCAATTCACATTCGAATCTAAGCAGCGGACTTTTTTACTGGGGGGAATCATCCTCGGTGTGGTCTGTTTATTGCTTAATTACTTTGTTTTTGATGACGCCGCACACACGCGAACGTGGTCTAATTTCTTGCTTAATGCGGTTTTCTTTACCGGATTAGGAATTATTTCCTTATTTTCATTGGCTGCTTTTACTGCAGCAATGGCTGGTTGGCATGTGATTATAAAGAGACTGTACGAGGCATTCTCACTATTTATGATACCCGGATTGGTGTTTTTCATTATTCTGAGTATAGGATTGTGGATGCATTCACACCACCTTTATCATTGGGCGGCAGATCCTGCCTCACTCGTCAATGAGTTTGGAGAACCGGATCAAGTTATTCTCGGTAAGTCTTCATTTCTGAACAAAAACTGGTACACCTTCGGAACGATTATTATTTTGGGATTTTTCATCTTCGTTGCGAAAAAGATTAGGACACTATCTTTACAAGAGGAAGATAGCCCGGAAGGCGATTATTCCAACTACCTAAAGATTCGTCGGTGGTCGGGTGCCTTTTTGCCAATCTTCGGTTATACCAGTTTGGTATTGATTTGGGAATGGGTTATGTCAGTAGATGCTCATTGGTATAGTACTTTATTTGGATGGTATGCTACTGCGAGTTGGTTTATCGCTGCAACAGCATTGATGGTGTTGGTACTGATTTATCTGAAGTCCAAGGGATATTACCCTCATGTCAATGCTGATCACTTCCACGATCTAGGTAAGTATATATTTGCAATAAGCATTTTTTGGACGTATCTTTGGTTCTCACAGTACATGTTGATATGGTACTCTAACAACGGAGAAGAAACGGTTTATTTCTTTGAAAGAAAGCACAATTACCCCATTCTCTTTTGGGCAAATTTAGTGCTCAATTTCGTTTTGCCGTTCTTTGTTTTGATGAGAAATGACACTAAACGAAAATATGGGACGCTTGCCTTGGTCTCAATTTTGGTTTTTATCGGACATTGGTTGGATTTCTTCTTGATGGTAAAACCGGGTGTTCGCCTGAATAGTTTACACGGACACGCATCTGAGTATTTACCATTTGCAGCAGGCTTTACTTTGCCGGGATTATT
>JALVDO010000378.1 GCA_027008975.1 Saprospiraceae bacterium
GAACAATCCGGCTACCAATACCGATACACCGGAGTAGAAATCGACGACTCCGTCCTCTACCTCGCCAATAAGTATACTTTGGATAAAATCAATGCTCCTCTGGAGCTAATTCAAGCAAATGCCCTACCCTTCGTTTGGCAGTGTCACGAACAATATGATATGATTTGTATGGATATTTTTCAGGATGCCGTTGTCCCTAAAGAATTTGAAACCGTCGAATATCTTCAACGCCTCAAGGAACTACTTACCCCTAACGGAATACTACTCTACAATCGGCTGACAGCTCTACCTGAGCACGAATCCAACACCTTTAATTTTTACATCCAACGATTTAAAAAGGTGTTTTCGGAAGCACGCACGCTAAAACTGGGGGGAAACTGGATGTTGGTGGGAAAGTGAAAGCAAGAAATTTAACATCCTATTTGCTTACGCAACCCATACCTCGATACGGGCACGCGGGCGTGCTGGGCGGGATATTTTTATATCACCACTCTATCTCACTTTTCATGCAATTGCCTTAAGTTACAGATTAACATCAACAAGGAATTCCAAATCGTTTTCTTATCTTTGCCACCAAAAAAATGCGCAACGTAATCCTCCCATTGATTTTTGCCTTTTTCTACGGCACTACTTTTTCTCAAACCGGTACCGCTTCGCTCTCCATTGAAGAAATCATGCAGGGGGAGCAATTTATCGGCTATGCGCCCGACCGCATCTTCTGGTCAGACGACAGCAATACTATTTATTTCAACTGGAATCCCGAGCAGGAACCTCAATCGACGCTTTACAAGGTCCGAGTCGGGGGAGAAAACGAGCCGGAGAAGGTATCCCTTGACGAGCAGCGAAAATTGATAAGGTACCCGATTTATAACAATAATTACACCAAGGTGATTTATACCATTCAAGGTGACTTATTTCTAAAAGATTACCTCACCAAAGAAGTGTTGCAAATTACCCAAACAGTTGCGAGGGAAAGTAATCCATCTTTCTCCCAAAACGAGGACAGAATTATCTATCAAAGTGGGAATAATCTTTACGCTTGGAATATTCACAGTGGACAGACCACCCAACTGACTGACTTCAGAACGGGAAGTGCAAAGGAAAAACGTGAACCACAGGGGCAGGCTGCCCGGCTTCACGAGGAAGAAATGGAGCTATTTGAGGTATTGCGAAAACGCCGACGAGAGAAAGACTTTTCGAAACAAATAGAGGAATCGTTAAAAACCATCCGTCCACTCCCTATTTATCTAAAAGGGAAACGCCTCTCGAATATCAATATCAGTCCTGACCTACACTTTGTTACTTACCGACTGACGCAACCGGCGGATGCAACCGGCACTAAGATTCCGCATTTTATTACCGAGAGCGGATATACAAAGGTAAAGAAATCGAGGAGCAAGGTCGGAGCACCACAGGACAAATACGAGTTTGGGGTGTATGACATATGGAAGGATACCACCTACCTGCTTGACGTTACTCAAATTGAAGGAATTTACGACCTGCCTAAATATCTTGATGATTACCCCGAAATAAAGAAAACAATGCCTGAGAATAAGCCAAGGGCACTTATCATTCATGACCCCATTTACAGCAGCAAAGGTAATGCCGTCGTTGTCGCCAGAGCAATGGACAACAAAGACCGGTGGATATTGCAACTGGATATGAATACGGGCAAATTAACGACTATCGACAGGCAACACGACGATGCATGGATTGGTGGTCCCGGCATTTCCGGCTGGAATTTTTCAAGTGGCAATATCGGTTGGCTACCAGATGGTGAGACGCTTTGGTATCAATCCGAGAAGACGGGATATTCCCACCTTTATACTTGCAACATTAGCACCCACAAAAAGAAACAACTCACCAAGGGGAAATACGAAATATTATCGGTGCAATTATCACGTGACGGGCAGTACTTTTTCATACAATCCAATAAAGAATCGCCTTTCGATATTCACTTTTACAAAATGCCCGTTAAAGGCGGAAAAATGCAGAGAATTACCGACGGAACGGGCAATTTTGACGTCTATCTTTCGCCCAACGAGGAGCATCTTGCCGTCCGCTATTCCACCTCCAATCGCCCTTGGGAACTCTACCTGATGCCCAATAAGCCAGGGGCAAAAATGCAGCAACTCACCCATTCCACCACTCCCGAATTTGAGGCTTATCCTTGGCGTAAGCCCGAAATTACTTACTTTGAGGCATCTGACGGCGTTAAAGTCCCGGCGCGTATATACCGACCGAAAGGAGAAGCATCCAACGGGGCGGGTATCATCTTCGTACACGGAGCCGGCTATCTACAGAATGTCCATCACTGGTGGAGTGGTTACTTTCGGGAGTATATGTTTCACAACTTTCTGGTGGACCATGGTTATACCGTTTTGGATATTGATTATCGTGCCAGCAAAGGCTACGGGCGCGATTGGCGGACGGCAATCTATCGCTATATGGGCGGTAAAGATTTATCGGATCAGGTCGATGGTGCCAAATACCTCGTCACTCAGGGCATCGATGCCAATCGAATTGGGATATACGGCGGCTCTTACGGCGGTTTTATTACGCTGATGGCGCTCTTTAATCATCCGGGGACTTTTAGGTGTGGAGCTGCTATTCGCTCGGTGACAGACTGGGCGCACTATAACCATCCTTACACCTCCAATATATTAAATACCCCTGACCTCGACAGCATCGCCTACCGGCGTTCTTCTCCCATCTATTTCGCTGAGGGACTGCAGGATCACCTGCTTATTCTACACGGTATGGTCGATGACAATGTACACTTTCAGGATGTCGTCCGCTTATCGCAACGATTGATTGAGTTGGGAAAGGATAACTGGGAGATGGCTGCCTTTCCGGTAGAACGGCACGGTTTTGTGGAACCTTCGAGCTGGACGGATGAGTATAAACGGATTTTTAGGTTGTTTGAGGAGTATTTATTAAAATAAATTCAAGTTTTTAATTCTTTCGAAATGCTTCCTATTATTGGTTGCTAACCTTAGCCCCTGTGACATTGCTGTTGCAGCTATAAATATATCAGGTATTTCGATTAGTTTATTATCTTTTTTTAATTTTTTATAGATTCGAGCAGATTCAATTGACGCTTTGTTGTCAAAAGGAAGTAGTGAGAATTGCTCAAAAAGGGCATTCCAAAAATTGATTTGTTCTTTTGAATTGGAACCAC
>JALVDO010000379.1 GCA_027008975.1 Saprospiraceae bacterium
TTCGTTCTGTGGATCGGCATCGGCATCGGCCTGTCCGGCGGGAATGTTGATGGTATTCCCATCCGAGATGGTGAGCTCGTTGGTATTGGGGTCGAAAGCGATGGTTTGGAGTTCATTTTGCGGGTCGGCATCGGCATCTTCCGTACCATCCTGAATGACGGCGAGGTCGATTTGGTTGCCATCCTCAATGGAGAGGGTCGTACCATTGAGTTGAAGCGTCTGGTCGTCGGTGCCGCCACCGCCGCCGAGACCACTCAAATCTACCTCTCCACCGCCATCGCTCAGGACTAGGTTGTTTCCGACCAGTTCAATGGTCTGAAACTCGTTAAAAGGGGAATGGTCGTTATCGTCCACATCTATGGGAATGTGTACCGTATTGCCATCCGAGATGGTCAAGTCCAGCGTATTTAGGTCAAAGTTCAGTTCTTGCAATTCGTTCTGTGGATCGGCATCGGCATCGGCCTGTCCTGCGGGAATGTTGATGGTATTCCCATCCGAGATGGTGAGCTCGTTGGTATTGGGGTCGAAAGCGATGGTTTGGAGTTCATTTTGCGGATCGGCATCGGCATCATCCTTGTCCGCCACCGTCATGGCATGGACTGCAATCGGGACAGGGAGGATAGGCGAATTCCCCATAAAGGTATAGTCCTCTCCGCCGGTGACATCCATTTCGACTTTGAGCCAGTAGGTATGATTTGCCCAATCGATTTCTTCAATATCCCCAAAGGTCGCTTCTCCTCCTCCTACATTTAGGGAGAAAATACCCGTCGCAGAGGTCGAAATGAGATGTTTTTCGGAATATTCCACTATACCGGAACCACTACCATTACCATTATCCCTGACAATGGATATTTTGAGCCCGAGAGCCGTATTGGTGAATGGCTGGTTGTCGGCATCCCGTGCCACTCCCTGATATTTGAAGTGGGTAGGTGCCTGTGCATACATCGCGATTGACGCGAGTAAAATGATAAATAAAATGAATACTTTCTTCATGTGTAGATTTATTTTTTTAAGAGAATTAGGAAAAGAGAAAAAATTCAAACAAGGGGGCAAATGATTGTTTAAGGCGATAATTATCGCGTTTTTATGATTTTAATAGTTTTGAAAAACGGCTGCTGTCCTTTGTTTATGGTCAGAAAATAGGTGCCTTCCGGCAAATTGGACATATCCATATCAAAGCGGGATTGGGACAGCATGACCGCGTTCAACAGCCTACCCCCCGCGTCTAATAATTGGACGCGGAGTTGCTCATTGCCCGATTGTTCGATTACCAAAAAATTGCGGCAGGGAACGGGACCAACCGTTACTTTCAAATCAGAGGCAGGTATGCCGCTAACGGGAACCAACTCTATAAAACTTTGTACAAATCCCTGTGAAATGGCAATGTCATCGAAGCTTAGTGTCTCGACAGATAATTCCCCAAAGCTGGATTGAAACTGAATACCAGAATTGCTTCTATAATAATTGGCATTATTGACCAAAGTGGGAGATTCAATAATCTGTCCGGACAAGCTCGTCACGGGCAGGAGTTGTATTAATAATACAGATAGTAGCGTAATTAAAATCCTCATGGTGTTTTTTTTGTGCAATAATACGTGCACACACCATCGGGAAGCCAGTTTAGCAGGTAATCAAAAGGTAAGCCTTTGCCAAAAACAGGTCAACAAAAGGTCAACATTGGGGCATATTGGGCGTATAAGTGCCTGATTAACAACCACCACGATATTTGCTCACTCACCTCCCCTAACTTTCCTCTCAGGATAAACCTCCCCTGTCTTTATGAAAATTCTCTTAAACTTTCATACCTTGCCCCAGATTATCGTATGTCGAAAGAAATCAAATAATAGCACATGGACATCTTTCCAATCAAAGCAGCCGTACCCAACCTAAATATCATCAGTTCTCCCGATGCCTTTTTTGCACGGGTAAAAGAGGATTTTCCGGAATTCGAGCAAAGCGGATTCTTTAAAAAAAGTAAAGAAAAAGCTGTATATATTTACCGCATTATTACTGCTTCCTCCCGGGTATTTACCGGATTAATCCTCGCCACTACCATTGATGATTACATCCATAAAAAAATAAAAAAACACGAAGAGACAATCGCTCCAAAGCGACAAATGCAAATCCAGTTGCTACTCAAACGACGAGCAGCCGTCAAGCCCATCCTACTTACCTACCCTAATGTACCCGAAATTGACAAATGGATGGATACCAATATTCTCCAGCGAGAACCCTGCTTTGACATCTGGTTTGAGAAGGAGAAGCAACACCACTTTTTTTGGCGAGTCAGTAACCCCACAGCTATCGCTGAAATACAAGCACTATTCAAACAAAACGTTCCAAAGTGTTATATCGCAGACGGACACCATCGCATTGCCGCTAATAAAACACTTGCCGAGCAGATTGATAAAGCCGGCGACAAACCGCACTTCAGCCGGGTACTCAGTGCTTTCTTTTCCACTACGGAATTGGACATTTACGACTACAACAGAATCATCAATATCGAGGGGTTGGTCACCATCCCCCGCATGATGGCAGAATTGAGCCAAATATGCACCATCACTCCACTATCTCACGCTAGAAAGCCAGGTAAAAAAGGTGAACTGACGATGCTCATCGGTAAAGAATGGTTCTCTCTGGTATGGAAGGAAGATTTTCTGAAAGAAAAAAAAGACCTTCATCACTCCACTGATGTGCAATTATTCAATCAGTATATTTTACAAGAAATCATGCGAGTTAAAGACATCCAAAATGCAACTGAAATAGAGTATCATGAAGGGATTAAAAGTCTCTCTTCTTTTGAGAAAAAAGTAAAAAAAGATAAGTCCTTAATTGGTATTTGCCTCTACCCTATCCGCATGGAGAAATTCCTCTCCATTGCCGATGCCCATCTCACGCTTCCTCCCAAATCGACCTGGTTTGAACCCCGGATGAAGAATGGACTTTTGGTGAAGGAGTACTGACGAAGCTTCGCTTATCAGCACAGGTATTGACGAAGCTTCGCTTATCAGCACAGGTATTGACGAAGCTTCGCTTGTCAGCACAGGTATCGACGAAGCTTCGCTTGTCAGCACAGGTATCGACGAAGCTTCGCTTGTCAGCACAGGTATCGACGAAGCTTCGCTTGTCAGCACAGGTATCGACGAAGCTTCGCTTGTCAGCACAGGTATCGACGAA
>JALVDO010000380.1 GCA_027008975.1 Saprospiraceae bacterium
TGACCTGATATTTGAAGCCAAACAACCGCCCTTCAAATGGGATGGAAGCGCGGGTGGGAGGCCAGCCAATATTGGGGTTTATATCGTCGTTTTCAGGTATCTCAACCTACTTAATTTGACGGAAGAGGTGGTTAGTCAGGGTGTTTTGCTGGTGCGGTGACTTTGTCTTAATTTTCAAGTACCGAAATGATGGATTCTAACTATCTATACTTCATAAGGTTAAGATGCGGACAATTTTGAGTAGGGAATTTTGTACCTGAACGAAGAGTCCCACAGCCTGATAGCCTTAGCTATCAAGGCGAGCCTAATTTAAGATAGTCAAGTAAATTAGGCCTCCCTTCCTTCGGTTGGGAGACAGGCCTCCCTTCCTTCGGTTGGGAGACAGGCCTCCCTCTCTTCGGTTGGGAGGCAGGCCTCCCTCTCTTCGGTTGGGAGACAGGCCTCCCTCTCTTCGGTTGGGAGACAGGCCTCCCTCTCTTCGGTTGGGAGGCAGGTAGCCGCCCGAAAAGAGTTTCGCTTTGCATCGCTCTAAATGTCTAGTACAATGTGACAAAATAATAATCGTAAGCAGTTTATTTACAAAATGTCTAGTACTGTGAAGAAAAATAAGTACTAAAACAGGCTGTACCAAAAAAAAACGTACCTTTGCGGCTCGACTATCCTCAATTATTATGGTTAGAACTAACTTTTTATTGGTTTTTATTTTTCTGATGCATTGTTTTGGTGGTTTGGCGAGCGATGATTTTTCTTTTAAAGAAGAGGAAGTAAAAAGCCGGCTGGAGCTCTTGGATCAAGACGTTATTGACATTGATCTTGAGAATCAGGTCATCCACGGATACATCCACGGATACGTCGTCAAGAATCGAAAAAATTCCGAGCAAATACTGGGTAGGACAGCGACTTATTTTCCGCTTTTTGAGCAAAAACTAACTCAGGCCGGCTTGCCCTCCGAATTGAAGTTTCTTGCAGTTGTGGAATCCGCTTTGAATCCGCAGGCAATATCCCCTGTTGGTGCAGGAGGATTGTGGCAATTCATGCCCGAAACGGGGAAGGAATTTGGGCTGAGTATTAACGCCAATGTCGATGAGCGAATGGACCCTGTAAAATCGACGGACGCCGCCATAAAATACCTCTCCCTACTGTATGAAAAATACGGCGACTGGGCATTGGTGCTGGCAGCGTATAATTCAGGAGCAGGACGAGTAAATTACGCTATAAAAAGGAGTAAAAGTCGCGACTTTTGGAAGCTCAAAAAGTACCTGCCAAGAGAGACCAGAAATTACGTTCCGGCATTTATCGCCGCCATGTATTTATTCCAATTCCAAAGCAGCTACGGGCTACGTCCAAAAGCGACAAAAATAGATTTGCAAATAGTAGATAATGTCGAAGTTAAGTCATTCATTAGCTTTTTCAGAATTGCGCAAATAACGGGCGTTTCGCTATCTGTAATCCGGCAGTTAAACCCTGGATACAGGCGGGATTTTATACCGGAAAACAAAGCGGGTAATTTCGTTACATTGCCGGCAAGGGTTTGTGCAAAAATGAGGCATTACCTGATTGCTATTGACAATGGAGAAAAGGTCGATTTCACTGCCCCGGCTTTCCTTCAAAAAAAGGAGCCGAAAGAGGTGCACTACAACTATAGTATTTACCTGCTTTCGGAAGGAGAATCACTAAAAGAATTTGCTGCTAGCATTGGCTATTCTGTCTCACAGCTAATGGCGTGGAATGAGACTTTGAGTTACTTCAAAAATGAGCACAGAGAGGTGCGGGTTTATCGCTCAAATGCATGGATAGAAGCACAGCCTAAACCGATAAAAATGCCGGATGTGGAGGTGTTGCCGCGATTGGAGTTTGGGGTTTTTTGAGGTGTTGAGATGTTGAGGTGTTATTAAGCTGTTGAGCTGTTAAGTTGTTGAGATGTTGAGGTGTTAAGCTGTTAAGTTGTTGAGCTGTTGAGGTGGTTTTCGATTCTAATTTTCATTTTCATTCTAATTCTAATTCTAATTTTAATCTGAAATGATTTCTTATATCAAGGGTGAAATTACCTTTAAAAATCCGACATTTATTATCGTTGAGACCGGAGGTATTGGCTATCACGTTCATATCAGCCTGAACACTTATGCCCAAATTGAAAAGTTGGAGAAGGTAAAGATTCTGACTCATTTACACATCAAAGAAGACAGCCACACGTTATATGGGTTTGCAGATGGAAGTGAGCGGAAACTATTCAGGCAATTGATTTCCGTATCGGGTATTGGTCCTGCGACGGCACAGATAGCACTTTCATCATTGACCCCCGACGAGCTGAAAGCCGCTATTATTAGTGAGAATGAATTGACCTTCAAAAAGGTAAAAGGCATTGGTCCGAAGACGGCAAAACGGATTATTTTAGACCTAAAAGACAAAATTCTCAAAGAAAATAATGATATGCCCATCTCTTTTACTCCGGCAGACAATACCATTAGAGATGAGGCGTTATCTGCTTTGGTTGCGCTAGGATTTAACAGGAGTAAAGTACAACGCAGCCTCAATAACATTCTAAAGGCTCAGACAGACTCCATGAGTGTGGAAGAATTAATCAAGCGGGCTCTTAGCGTACTGGCAGGGTGAGTCGGATAGATGTTAAAAAGAACATAAACCAAATTTGAACGTATAATGTGGCGTTAGAGCAAAAAGGAAAGCGCGCAGTTATTAATTAAGAATTAAGAATCCCTGAATAAAGGATATGAGAAGAGTATTGGTATTTTTTAGCACTATTGTGTGTGGTATTAGCCTTATCTATTCTGTTGAGGCAATGAATCCGGGTTTGGAAGACCCCTTTGCGTCAGCTTATGTTATCGCACAAGACACACTTCCTCCGAGATATGAGGATTTTATTTCCAGTCAGAATGACAACCCTTTTGATTTGGACGACCCTTCGATTGTAGAGCAGAATGTTGAATACGATCCGGAGACAGGTAATTACATTATCACCGAAAAAATTGGGGATTTCTACTATCGGCCACCTACCTACATGACTTTTGATGAATATTTGGAATACCAAAGAAAGAAGGAACAGTCCGACTACTTCAAAAGACTTTCAGGCGTCACAGTCGATGGCGAAATAAAGGCGAGAAATCCTATTGAGAATCTCAATATTGATTTCAATCCGTTGGATAAACTATTTGGAGGAACCGATATTAAGATTGACCCGCAGGGTAGTATTGATTTGACCTTTGGATTGGATTATCAAAGCTCCGACAATCCGTTTTTGACTCCAAGGCAGGCGAGAAACACTACTTTTGACTTCGATATGGACATCAAAATGGGTGTCAAAGGAAAAATTGGAGAAAAACTAGACTTGACCTTTAATTACGATACGAAAGCGACCTTTAACTTTGACAAACAGATAAAACTGGACTACAATAGCGACCTGTTCGGCGAGGATGACATCATCAAAAAAATAGAAGCGGGAGATGTAAGTCTACCTTTAAAGGGGACGTTGATTCAGGGTGCCCAAAGCCTCTTTGGATTAAAAACAGAGTTACAATTTGGCCCGTTAAGAGTGACGGCACTCGCCTCACAGCAACGCTCGCAAAATAAAAATGTCAAGATAGAAGGCGGAGCTCAAAAGCAGGAATTCGAGATTAACGTCGATCAATACGACGAGAACAGGCACTTTTTCCTCTCCCACTACAATAGGGAGCATTACGAGGAGGCATTAAAGGATTTTCCGTATATAAAATCCGTTTTTCGGCTACGGAATATTCAGGTGTGGGTAACCAATGATCAGGGTGAGGTACAATCCAAGGACATCCTTGCATTTACTGACCTTGCAGAAAGCGATCGGCTGACTAACCCCGATAGAATCAGCGTCCGTCCGGATGCACCAAAAGACAGTCAGGGGCAAGTGCTGCCAACCAATAATGCCAATGATTTATTTGAGAAGATTAGAAGCCGTCCGGGAGTCCGGACCTTGGATCAGGCTATCGCCATTCTGCAGTCGGAATTCGGATTAGTGCAGGGGCGTGATTTTGAGAAAATAAATGCCTATCAATTACAACCTTCGCAGTATAGCTATAACGCGGAGTTGGGCTACATCTCGATAAATGTTAACTTACGTCCTGACCAAGTCCTGGCCGTTTCGTATCAATATGATTACAACCTCAAACAGTACGAAGTGGGAGAAATGACCACAAATATTCAGGACGAATCTCCTACGACCGGCGATGCTCAGCTCATTTTCACGAAGATGCTCAAAAGTACCGCTCAGCGCGTCAACACACCAAGCTGGGATTTGATGATGAAGAACGTTTATGCAATTGGTGCTTATCAGGTGGAGCCGGAGGAGTTTTTATTGAATGTCTTTTACGATGACCCGGGAAAAGGACTGAAGCGATTCCTGCCCACGGGAACGTTAAAGGGGTTGCCCTTACTTCGAGTATTTAACCTAGACAGGTTGAACAGTCAGCAGGACCCTCAACCGGATGGCAAATTTGACTTTGTAGATGGCATCACCATTAACCCGCGGAATGGACGGATATTCTTTCCGGTTTTAGAGCCTTTCGGCAAAGATTTGGCTAAGAAGCTGAGCACCCCGGAAGAGATAGAACAATATGTCTACGAGGATTTGTACCAGCAAACACCCTTTCAGGCTCTTGAGAATACAGAAAAAAACCGATTCAAAATAAAGGGAAGTTTCCAGTCGGAAATAAGCTCCGAAATATCCCTTGGAGCCTTCAATATTCCCGAAGGTTCGGTCAGAGTTACTGCAGGTGGGAAGCAATTAATTGAAGGCAGGGACTACGAAATAAATTATAGCAGTGGTCGATTGAGGGTACTAAACGACGCTTATTTAGCATCAGGGGTTCCGATTAACGTCTCCTTTGAGGACAATACCGTTTTTGCCTTTCAATCCAAAACAATGCTCGGATTGAGAGCAGACTATGAAGTCAATAAAAACATGAACATCGGCGCGACAGCCCTGAAGTTATTCGAGCGACCATTTACACAGAAGGTCAACATAGGAGAAGATCCGATTAACAACTCTATTTACGGGTTGGACTTCACCTACACCAAGGAGTCGCCCTGGTTAACAAAAATGGTAAACGGTATTCCGTTGATTTCCACCAAGGCTCCTTCTTCTGTAAACCTTACAGCCGAGACGGCTTATTTGCATCCGGGACACGCGAAGGCAATTAATGCCGGTAAGAATAAAGATGGAGTCGTCTATATTGACGACTTTGAGGGCAGCTCGAGTAGTATAGACATCCACTCACAGCCAAATCTGTGGTTTCTGTCCAGCGTACCTCAGAATGATGAACAAAACAACAACCCTCTCTTCCCCGAGGCAAAAGCAAGTGGGACTGCTTCCGGGGTTAATAGAGCCCGATTGGCTTGGTATCGGAATTTTGGAAGGGGAAGACTCACCAATTTTGATCCGGATCAAGCCCGCCAGACGCCTTACACCAGTTTGGTGCCCATCGAAGAAGTATTCCCTAATAAAGACCTGCTCAATAGTACCGCCAATATTAATTACCCCTTGGATTTGACGTTTTGGCCGGAGGAGCGTGGTCCTTACAACTTCGATGTTCCAGGTGGTGTCGGCAACTATTCGGCGGGCGTTCATTTTGCCAGTGATTCCTCTGTATTATTAAACAATCCGGAGACAAGGTGGGGAGGTATAATGAGAGAAATGACAACAACAGACTTTCAGGCTGCCAATATTGAGTTCATGGAGTTTTGGGTCTTAAGCCCCTTCCTTTCACCAACCGATGCATCCGAAGCTGCCAATGATGTCGAAAAAAGCGAAGGCACGCTTTACATCAATATTGGAAATGTATCTGAAGACATATTAAAAGACTCTCGTCGCTTCTACGAAAACGGATTACCGACACCGGATAACCCCAACCGAAAGACAGTCACCACTCCCTGGGGTCGGGTTCCCGTCAGAACGGCGATTACGCAATCTTTTGACAACCAATCACCTGAGGATAGAACCAGGCAAGATGTGGGATTAGACGGGCTGAACGACTTGGAAGAGGTCGAGCAATTTGAGGAGTACATTAGTGCCATTGGTGCGGCGAATCCAAGCGCAGCAATAAAACTTAGAGAAGACCCTAGCAATGACAACTTCATCTCTTATCGCGATCCGGCAGTACAGAACCTTTCGGATTTGCGACAGCGATATAAGCGTTATAATGACACAGAAGGCAACTCTAAATCCAACAGAAACCTTCAAACGGGAGGTGGCAACAATCAGGATCAAATCCGCCAGTCCTCCACCAATCAACCGGATACGGAAGACATCAACAAGGATAATTCCCTGAATGAAACGGAGAGTTATTTCCAATATGAGATTCCACTAAAAGCAGACCCCTTCAATCCAAGAGAAATCGACCGGTCGAGAACGCCATTTATAACAGATAAAAGAGAAGATCCATCGACCAAGCGCATTTGGTATCGTTTCAGGATTCCGCTACGAACTTCTGCTAAAAAGTCTGTCGGAGGCATTTCCGATTTCAGGTCTATTCGTTTTATCCGAATGTATATGAGGGGGTTCCGGCAACCAACGACTCTCCGGTTTGCATCGCTGGAGTTGGTACGTAACCAATGGAGAAGATACACCAAAGACCTATCGGAATTACCATCAGACCTGCATCCTGCCTGCGGGTCGGACTCCGAGATGGATATTGACGCTGTCAACTACGAAGAAAATGGTGGACGTGAGCCGTTCAACTACGTTCTTCCGCTCGGGATTGTACAAGAAGAAGCTGTCGGTGGATATTATAGCGTCAAGCAGAATGAGCAATCTTTAGCATTAAAAATAAAGGACGTATGTGATGGAGATGGGAAAGGAGTGTTCAAGCTCATCGAGACAGATATGAGGTTATATGATAGCCTCCAGATGTTCGTACACGCAGAAAACATCGACGAGATGGATCAAACACCCAAAGGAGCGTTACGGGTATTCATCCGCTTAGGCAGCGACATTCAAAACAACTATTACGAGTACGAGATTCCCCTGCGGATGTCAGATGTTGCCAGAATATCCGGTTTACTGCCCTCCTCTGCTGAATACCGGGAGGAAGTATGGCCAGAGAGCAATAAATTCAACTTCCCTCTATCCCTGCTCAAAGACCTCAAGGTGGAACGAAATAATCTCAACTTTGACATTCGGCAGGTATACACCAAATCCGTCGCCAATGGTGGGGGACAGGCGACAGTAAAAGTGAAAGGGAACCCTAATTTAGGCTACGTCAAAGTCGCCTTGATTGGTGTCCGAAACCCCTATGATGGTGACGGACGCTCCTACTCTACCGAGATATGGGTTAATGAATTGCGACTGACCGGTTTGGATGAGAGAGGCGGATTTGCGGCTGTAGCCAGAATGGATGTTCAATTGGCAGACTTCGCCAATGTAAGTCTATCAGGAAATATCAGCACTATTGGTTTTGGAGCTTTAGACCAAAAAGTACAAGACAGGAATCGTGAGCAGATTGCCAGTTATGATGTTGCATTGGATATGAATCTGGATAAATTCCTGCCACAGAAATGGGGGGTATCCATTCCATTCCACGGGCAAATATCCAATACCACCATCACCCCTGAATACGACCCCTATGATTTGGACATCCCGCTCAAAGAGAAGCTCAAAGCAGCACCCGATAAAGCAGCAAGGGACTCCATTCAATCACAGGCGCGGGAAATTGTAAACATCAAAACGTACAACTTCACCAATGTCCGAAAACAAGCCAAGAGTGGTAAGAAGCCGACGCCGGTAGATATCAGCAACTTTAGCGCAAGCTATTCTTATAATGATATAGAGAAACAAGATGCACTGGTGGAGTTTGACCGCGAGAAGCGACAGGAAGCCTCCTTGGATTACGCCTATAGCCGTCCGGCGAAATATTTAGAACCATTCAAAAAGATAAAGAGTAAGCAGTTGAAATTGATAAAGAACATCAACTTCAACCCAATTCCGAATAGCTTCACGATGGCGAATAACTTCGACCGCCGATTCCAGACGACGCGATACCGGTTTACGGGTTTAGCGGATAAGTATAACACCTATTATTCCAAATTCTTTAAGTGGGACAGGGATTATACATTCAACTGGGATTTGACCAAGTCTTTGAAGTTTAATTTTAGTGCAAATGCCTCCTCAATCATCGACGAACCGGACGAGACGAGAATCCACCTCGACCCGGCGATTGAAGATCCTGCCAAATACAGGAAGGATAGTATAATTTCGAATATCAAACAACTTGGTCGTCCGAAGTCGTATATGCATAGCATTAGTGCGTCTTATAAGTTGCCCATACGGTATTTGCCTTATATGGAGTGGGTGGGTATTAATACCCAATATCAATCTACCTATTCCTGGCAGGCAGCATCAATTGTTGCAACAGAGTTGGGTAATGTCATCAATAATAGTCAAAACCGGCAGGTATCTGTCGATTTGAATTTCTCCAAACTTTACGATCAGTCTAAGTATCTAAAAAAGATTAACAAAGGAAAGCGCCCTAAGAGGAAGAAAAAAGGGAAAGACGACAACAAGAAGTCGAGCAGGAAGAAGAAAGGGAACGATAGCAAAACCAAAGGCAAGAAAAAGAGCAAGAAGAGTGCGGAACCATCCGATTTGGCGCGGGTACTCATCCGTCCATTGATGCTGCTGAGGCGAGCGAAAGTCAATTACTCTGAACGATACCAGACAACAGTACCCGGATTTTTACCGGAGTCAAAAATATTGGGGCTTTCTTCCGGATTCGACTCTCCGGGATGGGGCTTTGTCGCCGGGCTTCAGCCTAAAATCAGGGAATTAAATCCGGAAACAGACTATTACGGACCTCAGGACTGGCTGTACAACAACCGGAGTTGGATAACACAAACGCCCAACCTCAATCAGGATGTTCTACAACTTTACACCCAAAATTTTGATGCGAAGGTGACCATTGAGCCCTTCAAAGACTTCAAGATTGACGTCACGGCACAGAAGACCTTTACAGAGGATTATAGTAGCCAGTTTAAGATACCGGAAGTCGGTGCGGGTTATCAACATGGTGCTCCTATTATTGGAGGCTCTATGACTGTCTCTTATTCGGGGCTAAAAACCTTGTTTAAAGACAGCGACGACGAAATTGATGACCTTTTTAATCAGTTTTTGGATAATCAGGTTATTATTTCGCAAAGGCTGGGTACCGGAAGTCATGTTGACGCTACACAGGCACAGGAGGGTTATCGTTATGGATATGGAAAGTATCAACAGGATCTTATTGTGCCTTCCTTCATCGCTGCATATAGTGGTCAGGATGCCAAGACGATGGACTTGAATTTATTCAGCATCCTGCCTGCTATTAATTGGAGTTTGAAATACAATGGTTTATCAAAAATACCACTCTTTAAGGATGTATTTAAGAGTTTCAGCCTGACCCATGCGTACAAATCGACGCTGGCAATCAATAGATATGCGACGAATAATTCGTATTTTTCCAGTGTGAACTCGGACCCAAATCTCAATCACTACAATCAGGAGACCAATAACTTTTATACCCGGCTGGAAATTCCACAATTATCTATACAGGAAAGTTTCTCTCCCTTGATTGGTATTGACATGACGCTCGAAAACGGATTGAAGCTCAACGTCGATTACAGCAAGTCGAGGACTCTGGGTCTGGCAACGGGCAATAATATCCTCCAAGAGCAGTATTCCAAGGAGATTAGTGTTGGATTCGGTTATAAAATAAGCGAGGTTGATATTCCATTCTTAACCGGAAGTAAGAAAAAGAAAGGCAAAAAGGGCAAGAAAAAGAAAGAAGAAGAAGAAGAACCGAAGAAAAGATCAGGCAGGCGAGGTGGTAGCCTACTACAAGCGCACGACCTGGATTTCCACTTCGACCTATCCCTACGGGATGATAAGACCTATGCTCGAAAATTGGCAGATGGAGCGCAGGAACCTGTTAGTGGTAGTTACAATCTGACCCTATCACCGGCAGTAGAGTACAAGCTGAATAAGCAGCTTTCGCTCCGGTTGTTTTTTGACTACCGAAAGGTTATCCCCCACACTGTCGGTTACAAACGAATTAACTCTACAGGAGGGATAAAAGTCCGGTTTGAGTTGTAAACGTTAAACTCCTTTAACACTTACCGTTAAAGTATCTTAAAAAGTGGAATAAGCTGTTTTTTGTATTCAAATTTGTCACATCGTACATTAAAATGATTTGACAATGAACAGAAGAATATTTAAAAACGGCTTATTCCTTTTGGTATTAATAGTGGCAATGAGTTCCTGCACCAAGAATCTACGCCCCTTCACCCAGAACCTCTACGACGATTACCGCTGGACGGAAAACGACCTCAAGCGAATACAATTCTACCTCTCGGATGATATCGTTATGAGGCGAGAATCCAACTCCGGACAATCGGAGATAGAAGGAGGCGAGATAAAAGTCGTAGAAGGAAAGACAGTAGAGGAAGTCATCATCCCCAAAGGAACGCCCGGCGTCTTTCTTTTTAGCCCAAAGTCGGATAGGTTTGCCATTAGTTTCGACGACCGTTCGGATGAGTTGTACCTCATGTTTGGTCCCAACCCCAAGGTCGGTGACCGCTATGTCCTCTTGGCTTCAGAGTGGAAGAGACGGGGCGGTAAAGTCACCTATGGGGGTAAAAAGTGGCGCGTCAATTACAACGGTGCCTGGGCGGGGCTGCTTGTTGACTTGAAAAAAATCAAGAAAGTGAATGTGAAGAAATCACGGGCGAAAGGGCGCACGGTCGATTAGAAACATATCATTCCCCGAAAGGAAAAAGGTGCATGCTGATAAAGGGCTTTCTCATAAAAATCTCAAGGCTACAGCAGGAATTTTTGCAAAGTAAAAAATCCTGTAAATCCTGTCGGTAAAAGGGCTAATTTTGTCAAAGAAAATTGGTAACTACTTACCATCTCATAATGTAAGCTTGCAATATGGGAGCATT
>JALVDO010000381.1 GCA_027008975.1 Saprospiraceae bacterium
TTTGGAACCATTGATGGCATTGACCTGTATCTGTACTGAAGCGGCCTTGTTTTTCAGTAAGTCCCTTTCAAAATTGACGGGAATATTTAGGATTAAATCTGCCTTTTCGCTTTCCAATAGGTATTGCCCCTGCTCTTCGCTTACAACATTATCGGTCAATACAAAATAGCCTGAGGCTGTCATTTTATCGAGCAAAAGACGCGAATACGAAGAGTGGTCATCATCCTTGATGGCAAGGGAGATATTTTTCACTTCATTCGTTGCTGCCATTGACAATAAAATGAGCTGCACAATGGGCAAAATCGTCAATAAGGGCAACATGGCTTTATTGCGAAATACCTGCTTTAACTCCTTTATTACTATTAAAAATATAATTCTCATCAGTCCAGTCTAATTTTAAAATTCTTTAAACTCAATCCTAAAAACAACAGTGTCATTCCTCCCAACACCCCTGTTTCTTTCCATATAATTCCAAAACCACTCCCCTTCAACATTATCGACTTCAATATGACAATGAAATACTTGGCAGGGATGACATTTGAGATTATTTGCAACAGCTTTGGCATGCTTTCAATCGGAAAGATAAATCCTGATAATATCATCGTCGGCATCATCAATAGCATTAGCGAGCTCAGCATGGCAGACTGCTGGTCGTTTGTCCTTGTTGACACAAAAATACCAAGGCTAAGCGACGTGAGTATAAACAACAAACTCAGCACCGAAAGCAAGAACATACTTCCCAATATCGGCACCCCAAAAACAAAGACGCCCATCGCCATTATCAGCGCCATATTGATGATGGAGAGCAATACATAAGGCACTACTTTTCCGATAATAATCATCAGGGGCGGCAAGGGAGATACCAGCAGTAGCGACATGGTTCCCAACTCCTTCTCCCGGGCAATGGTCAGCGCTGTCAGCATGGCAGAGACCAGCAACAATATCATCGTCAGTACACCGGGGACAAACATATACACACTCTTCAAGTCCGGATTATAAACCATCTGGGTATGAGCATCCACTTTGATGGGCAAACCATTTCCGTCCGAAAATTTTTGTTGAAACTGATTGATAATAATTCCTGCATAATTGGTCAACAGCACCGCTGTATTGGGGTCAGAACCATCGGCAATCAACTGGATGGGAGCCTGCTTTTCCTTGTAAAATCGTCCGGAGAAATCATCGGGTATCACAACAACCATTTTCACGGCACTTGCCTTCAAAAGGGAAGCAATATCTTCGTACTTTTCAATGGAGGCTTTCAGCTTAAAGTGTCCACTCGCTTGTAATTGTTGTACCAATTGCATGCTTAACTCATCCTTCGATTGATCATAAACAGCAAAGGAGGCATCTTTGAACTCGTTCGTCACTGCATAGCCAAATAGCAAAATCTGAGCAATTGGCATACCGAACAATATAAAAAGTGTCCGCCTGTCCCGTAGGATATGGAAGAACTCTTTTTTTACAAATGCTATAAACTGGTTCATTTATTTTGTTTTTTTTGTTCCAAATCAAATCAAATCAGCCTGCCTGGCTTTGCCAACGGCAGACAGGCTTACCAATCCCTTTGCTTCAAATCAATCCCTTTGCTTCAAATCAGCTTACCAATCCCTTCGCTTTGCTTCGGGCTTAGCAATCTGATTTGCTTCGGGCTTAGCAATCTGATTTGCTCGGGCTTAGCAATCTGATTTTAATTGCGCGCCAATTTCACAAATACGTCATCCATCGTCTTTGCATCGTGCTTTTTCTTTAAGTTTTCGGGGGTATCCAAGTCGGCTATTATTCCATCCACCATGATGGATACGCGGTCACAATATTCGGCTTCGTCCATATAGTGCGTTGTCACGAATATCGTAAACCCCCTTTCGGCAGCCTGATAAATCAATTCCCAAAACTGCCTTCGGGTGATGGGATCAACGCCGCCCGTTGGTTCGTCAAGGAAAAGCACCGCCGGTTCGTGTAGCATAGCGATGGAGAAGGCGATCTTTTGCTTCCAGCCGAGGGGTAGTTCTCCTGTCATCATTTTCGCCTTGTCCTCCAGCCCAAGGGTTGTTAGGAGTGCTCTGGCTTTCTCCCGGATGACTTTTTGCGGTAAGCCATAAATACCACCGAAGAAAAAGATATTTTCTTTGATGGTCAAGTCGTCATATAGGGAAAATTTCTGACTCATATAGCCGATATTTTTCCTGATTTCCTGTCGCTGGGTATAGACATCAAAGCCCGCGACGTTTGCATCACCTGATGTCGGTAACGAGAGGCCTGTTAGCATCTTAATTGCCGTTGTCTTGCCGGCACCATTTGCCCCGAGAAAGCCGAAAATCTCTCCTTTTTTGACGACAAAGGAGATGTCGTTCACCGCTTTAAACAGCCCGAATTGCTTGGTTAAGTGATTTACTTCTATTGCGTGTGCCATTGTTATTGTTTTACTCCACTCCTTTTTCGACCATTAACTCCATAAATACATCCTCAACAGTTGCCGTAATAGGATGTATCTTTATATCCTGATGCCCTTTGTTGGCAAGATAAGTTGCCAGACTCGCCTCATCGATGGGTTGCTCGCTTGATATGTGGAACTCACTCCCAAACGAAAAAACGGTCTTCACTCCGGCGTATTCCCTCAAATCCAAGAGCAAATGATAACGATGATTGGAGGAAACTCCGTACAAAAACCCGGGGAAGGAAGCCATCATCTCCCGTGGCGTATTAATAGATAAAATCCTACCACCCTGAATCATCGCAATATCATCGCATTGTAATGCCTCATCCATGTAAGGCGTCGATACCAATATGGAGATTCCCTTATCTTTCAACACCTTCAGCATCTCCCAAAATTCGCGCCTCGAAACGGCATCTACGCCTGTGGTCGGTTCGTCGAGGAACAAGACATTCGGCTTGTGTATCAGCGCGCAGGACAAGGCCAGTTTCTGCTTCATCCCACCGGATAACTTCCCCGCCCGACGATTATTGAAGGGCTCAATCTGTTGATAAATATCCTTCACCAAGCCGTAATTTGCTTCTATGGTCGTTCCGAAAACAGCTGCAAAAAACTCCAGATTTTCTTTCACTGTCAAGTCCTGATACAAGGAGAAACGACCGGGCATATAACCGATTACTTTTCGTATTTTTTTATAATCTGCCACTACATCAAATCCATCAACCCAAGCCTTGCC
>JALVDO010000382.1 GCA_027008975.1 Saprospiraceae bacterium
AAATACTTTTCTACTGGTAGTACTAACCCTCTCTATGTGGAGCTGTGCTGAAAATGCACAAAAAAAAGAAGAAACGCCAACACCTCCACCTCCAACCGTCGTTCAAAAAAAGGTATCGACCAAACCATCCAAAACGGCTCCTGTGAAAGTCAATCAGGATAAAACCGTTAGTGTCGTTACTGAAGCAAAAAAAGACAAGAATACCGTCACCGGCATTTTTAAATACATGGCAGATGCTGCTATTTTCAAAGATTGCAATTCGGGAAAGAAAATGGGAGTCGCTATGGACAAGGCTTATCTTCAATTAGAAAAATTATACCTCGCAACCGTTGAAGGAGGCACACCTGTATTCATCACCCTTAAGGGCAAGATTGAAACGAGAAAGGCAATGGAAGGTAAAAAGACCGAACAGGTCTTAGTCATCGAAAAGTTATTGTCACTAGAGAAGGATAAACGCTGTGGAGAATAAAAACTCCTAAAAATCTGTCCCCAGTGAAATGTGAATTCTCGGTGGTAACACTTCCTTGGTCTCTATTCCCCATCCATAATCTATGCGGAAGAAGTGTCCAAAAATGGTAGAGCGAACCCCGACACCGTACCCCATAACGATAGGATCTCTAAAGTATTTCACTTTGATAATAATCGGTGCGTTGGGGTTATTTTCAGGAAAATAGCTTATATTCAGTGGATTCTCATCACTCAATGGATCCTTACCCGACCAGGCAGTCCCTATATCAAAGAAACCCACAACCTGAAAGTTGCGAATAAAAGAAGACTTGGAATAGGGAAATAAATACTGAAGTGCAGGAATGCGCAATTCGGCATTAGCTAAGGCAAAAGAATTTCCATTCCGAATATTATGAGCGAATCCTCTCATATTCGTAACGGGAAGCAGGTATCCAAAGTTGACGTTTTGAGAAATAGGTATGGTACCGTTGGAAAAATTAAAAATTTCGCCATCGGCGCTTCCCAAATCAAAGAGTAATTTTTCTTGTCCAAAGGAGGTGGCAGCAGCAGCGCGAAGTGCCAAAATAGAGCGACCATCCAAGCGCTGATAGTGCCGAAAATCTACTCCCATCAACGTCATAAAACCATCGCCCAATCCAATCTTAACTCCCGTCGTAGCGTCGACGTTGAAGCGTTTTACAACTTCGGCGTAAACCTTATATCGCGTCCCATTTTTGATATTCAATTGTACATCAAGCGTATTGTCAAAAACATACTCCGCCCGGATACTTGCCCTTTGTTCTCGCAGGACTTCCTCTTCATAAGCTTGTCGCTCCGTTGCCAAAAAGAATGCCCGGTCTCTTCTCAATGTAAATCTCCCCTTGAAACTTCTAAAAATATCCAGTGGATAACTAACTGCAAATTGTCCCATCAAAATATTATAAGCCCTCCTTGCCGGCACGCGAAGCCCAATGCTTCCATCCGTCTTTTTTGTATTTTTTCTATAGAAAACAATCTGCTTATCCAGGCGATGTTTTTTATCGTTATAAATCAGAAAATATTCATTCCCCGTAAAGCTAGAAGGTATCCTGACACCCAATTCTATCTCATAATCTTCAAATAAGTCTTTGAAGTTCGCCTTCATCAATAATCCCATGGGCGGGTATTGATAACCATCCGTATTAGCCGCAAAACTTTGTAGTCCTTCAAATAATAAATCATTATTCATCTCCGTCGTAAAAAAATCGGTGTGAAAGCGCAGGCGATAGGGTACAATTCGCCCGGGGCGGATACGATGTATAGACTTTAGGGGCTGTCTTGTAAAATGTTCTTCTGTGACGATGGGCGTAATATCGGCTTCCTCTGTCTTATCTTCCTCCACAAAAACATAATCTTCCGTTTCTTCCTCATCAAAATCACTTTGAAAATAGTAATTATCAATATCGATTTCGTTTTCAGGTTCGGGTTCAGGTTCTTTTTCATCTGAGGCAACCTCTTCCACTTTTTCGAGAACGGTATTTTTAGCAGGTTCTTTTTCTGTTTTTGATAATTCAGATACCCGCAACAATTGTCGATATTGGGTTGGCAATAGATTGACGGGCACATCGGGGTTAAAATCATTGACAAAAAGACGATCGACACCATTAATCCGGATTACTTCCAGGACTTTCCCCACCTTTTGAGCGGTTCTCAGTAACCGGATATTTCGTGAATAATTAGTATTGTTATGAGATACAGCCCTTTTCTTTACCACCGGATAAATGATAATTGTATCAATGGTAGTAGAATCTATTCCCAATAGCGTGGAGTCGGCGTTGATTAATACCTCTGTTCCGTCTTTAAAAGTAATTGATTGTTCATAATGATGAATGTAGTCTTCCAGATAGCAGACGACCCTGTTGTTGATTCCCGATTCATTACTGGTATATCCCATCCAAGTGTCCCCCATTCCTACAGGAAGAAATTCATCAGCATCCGGCGTATGACTCACCCTGACCAACTCTTTTGATTTTGTCGTCAAATCATAGAAGAAAATATCAAAATTTCCGACAGGTAAAATTGTGTCCAGTTTTTCGCGTACCAACATACTATCAGTCCTATTGGAAGAGAACAAAATGCCTTTTGCTCCTTTGGTATCGACAAATACGGGATTCAGGTCATCATAAAAGTCAAAAGTGATGCGTTCTGCCTGCCTTGTCTTGGTGTAATAAATAAAAATATCCGAATTGCCATCGACCTCTGCGGAAAGAACAAAGGAGAAGGGATTGATGAAATCCATCGAATAAACACGCTGAAATCCAGGTGCCATATCGTCCTCTGTTTTTTTATGGTTCTCCAAATTGTAAGTAACCAGCTTAATTACATCCCTTTTCTCATAAATAATGGCCAACTCCTCGTTATTGGGATTCCATGCTATAATTGGGTAATTGTAATCCGTCGCCTGAAAAGGATTGCGGTAGCCATACTTAAACACGACTTTGCGCACACCGGTGTCCATGTCCTGTACATAAACCTTTATTTGTCCTATTTCATTGAGTACATAGGCAATCCTTTTTCCATCAGGGCTGAGTTGTGCGTCTGCAACGGGTAACAACCTTCTGTTTCTAATAACCACCTCTCCGGATGGCAATGCTCTGTTTTTTTCATCGATACTATACCTATCCCGATAGAAGTGCTCCCACTCGTTGAGCACCATATAATAATTAACCCCTAAGACTTTGC
>JALVDO010000383.1 GCA_027008975.1 Saprospiraceae bacterium
CTGACGGTAAAAATGCCGGATGGGAAAATTTACATTATTGAGTTTAAACTCACGGAAAAAGCCACCGGTGAAGCACTTCGCCAAATAAAAGAAAAGCGCTATTTCGAGAAATACCAAACCGACAGCGACCTCTACCTCGTCGGGATAGAATTTAGCAGGGCGGAACGAAATGTCATCGGATTTGAATGGGAGAAGTTGTAGTATCTTTACAGCGGGAAAAGCATACACCTTATGGCAAAGAAAAAGAAAATTGTAAAGAAGACGGGAACCCCTCGACCTACGGCAGATGGAGGGTGGTTGATGAACAAAAAGATGCATCTTATTTTTTTGTTTACCATTTCGTTTTTGCTTTATGCGAATACCTTTTCGCATGATTATACACAGGATGATCAGATTGTCATCACGGACAATATGTACACTCAACAGGGCTTTAGTGGCATCCCCGGCATTTTGACGAAAGACACTTTTTATGGCTTTTTTAAAAAAGAAGGGAAAGACAACTTAGTCGCCGGCGGGCGCTACCGCCCATTTACATTGATACAATTTGCCATCGGAAAGCAGATTTTTGGCAATACTCCTGCCGTGGGACATATTTTCAATGCCATTTACTTCGGACTGACGGTTATTCTCCTATATCTCGTACTTTTATTGCTTTTCCGGCAACGGATGAAAAAGGAAGGAGCATCCTTTATCGCGCTGACGGCGGCTTTTATTTTTGCAGTACACCCCGTCCACGTGGAAGCCGTGGCAAATATCAAGGGACGAGACGAAATAATGGCGCTTTTATTTTCATTGACTGCCTTGTATTTGGTGGTAAAATCTTATTTGGAGAAGAAAAATTCATTGGCTCTGTGGGGTGGTCTGGTCTTCTTTTTGGGGCTATTATCCAAGGAGAACACGATTACCTTTCTCGCTATCATCCCCTTTGCATTTTATATCTTCACCAAGGCAGATTTGATAACGATTGTCAAAAAGATGTTGCCGGTCATTGGTGCTACCGTTTTGTTTTTAATCATCAGGTTTTCTATCCTGCCGGGAGGTCTGGGAAAAGAATCTATGGAGTTGATGAACAATCCATTTTTGAAAATTGAAGGTGGTCGCTGGGTCGTACTTACGTTTGCCGAAAGGCTCCCCATCATCTTTCTGACCCTTGGTAAATACCTGCAGCTGTTATTCTTCCCTATGACGTTGACGCATGATTATTATCCGCGTCAGATTGATTTGGTAAGCTTCAGCGACTGGCGGGCAATATTGGGATTATTATGTTATTTGGCAATGGCTGCTTACGCTCTTATTGGATTGAGAAAGCGGGATTCTTTAGCTTTTGCCATTTTGTTTTATTTGGCCAGCCTGTCAATTGTCTCTAATATTGTTTTTCCCGTAGGGACAAATATGTCGGAACGGTTCGTCTATATGCCGTCTGTTGGCTTTGCCTTGGCAATTGCCATTTTGCTATATAGACTTTTTGACAAAAAAATCCTGAAGGAGAAAATACCTACTCCGGTCGTAGGCATTTTAGTATTAATTGGGGTTCTTCTCGGAGGGAAAACCGTTTCACGAAATATGGTATGGAAGGATAATTTTACGCTATTCTCCACGGATATAGAAACATCCACAAAAAGTGCCAAGCTACTCAACACCATGGGCGGAATGTATTACGACATGGCAGAAGCAGAGAAAAATCCGGCGAAGAAACAGGACTACTACAAAAAGAGCGTCGGTTATCTCGAAAGAACCATCCAAATACACCCAACCTATCGGGATGCGTACATCCGCCTTGCTGCCGGCTGTAACAAATCCCATCAATACGAAAAGGCTATTCAGTATTACAACCACCTCGCAAAGCTATATCCCGACCTAAAAGAAGAGGTGCAAAATAACATACAGATTACTTACAGAGAAGCAGGGCAATACTACGGTGAGCAAAAAAACGACCTGCAAAAAGCATTTTCTTATTTACAAAAAGCCTACCAACTCAAGCCCGAAGATGTTGCGACTATCCGCCTGCTTGGCGTTGCTTATGGCATATCGGGACAAGCGGCAAAAGCCATTGAATTCTTCACGAAAGTGACTGAGTTGAAGCCTGACGATGCCGATGGATGGTTCGATTTGGGAATTGCTTACGCCCAAGCAGGTGACAAAGCACGAGGAAATGCACTCATTCAAAAGGCACGGAGTATGGATCCGGAAATTGATGCCAGAAGAGGTAAGAAATGACGTTTTAATCTATATTGATTGCTTTATAAATTTCCTCTTGGTAATGTCCGCAAATTTTTCTTTAGTAATCTGATGCTCGACCCATGCCTTAAAATCAAAGATATTAAATAAGGGGTTAGATTTTGTGGCGTGTGCCTCAATATCATTTAGTAACTTTTGAAAAATGCTTTTTCGTTGTGTAGGAGAAGGCGCTTTGATAATGTCCGAAAATGCAGGTAGGAAGAATTTTTCCAGTATAGCAGATTTTTGTTTTAGATTTAAAAATCGCCTGGAAGACCTAATCAGAGAAGATAGCAACATCGTGTTATCTAGTTCGTAATGAACGATAAGCAATAATATTCGTGCGACGACCTGCATGTCCTGACGTTCCGAATGTTTAGGTAAATTCGTCCATTCATTGAGGTAATCTAAGGCAGTCTCATAATCTTCTATGCCAAAATAAAGATAAAAATATTGAAACAAGAAACTGTCATTATTGAAGATATGCCAATGTTCATCGCTAATAGAGCGGCGAAGTGTGGACAGCGCTTTAATGCCCTCCTCAAAATTACCCGACAAAATACATAGCTTGAATTTATTGGAATAATACTGTCTGTTAATCCTTATTTTATCATCCTCCGTGACCGGATGAAGGCATTCAAACTTATGCAGACTATCCCGAACTCTCGAGTAGTCATTTGTCAAAAATCCAGCTACAGAGTTATTACTCAATGCAGCTATATAGTGTACAATATCCTCTTTCAAGAAATGGGCATTACTTTCAATTAGATGAATCAATTTGTCATTTTCCTTGGCGAAGTCGAAAAACTTACCGATTGAAAAATAGTAAATAGACCATATTCTATGGAAAAAAACAAGCGCTTTGAAGGAGCGAGCACAATCGGGAGAGGATAACACTTTATGGCTAATATAGGGCGCCAAATCTTCCTGCTTCTGGCTAGGCTTTTTTCGTATAGAAAGATACAGCCGATAGAAAATTTGTTCGTAAACTTTGTAATTCTCCAATTGCTCGAGCACCGTTTCCTCTTCCCTCTGTATACTCATCAGTTTTTTTTCAAAAAAATCAATATCCGCTTTAGCGTAGGCGATTCTCTTTTTCCACTCCAATGCCTCTAAGTGTATTTTGAAAGCCTCGTATTTTCCAGCTTGCCTTATTAGCTTATTGGCCTCATCCAAAGCGTATTTAAACTTTGATCGAACAAATAATAAGTGAACGTTGAGTAACCCATTTTTGAGGCTATAATCCACAGAAGAAGCTTCATCAAAATTGCGGAGGCTACGCAGAATAAATTGAAATAAATAATTTTTAAGCTCAGAGTATTTTTTACTATTGGAAGGTAAATCCGGATAGAGTTCTCCTTTGTAATAATCGTCATCAAAAAACTGGCTTTTTTCGATTAAGTCAAAAAGTCGAATGTATTTACTACTACTATCTTCTTTGTGTTTAGCGAGTATCTTGAAATATCGCTTCTCCTGGTTCGTCAGGGAGTGAATCAGGTTGAATAATTTCGTTGAAGGAGTTTTTGCCATATTATTAGTCTTTCTTTAACCGGCGAATACCAGTGTTACTTGCATTGCAAATAAAATAAAAACCTGACTTTTGTAGCTACAAAAACTTTTTGAAAACCTGACTTTTGTAACCGTCCTGACATTTTTTTCAAAAAAGCCTATCGACGACAATTAGTTAAAAGGATTTGGTTTATCTTTGTCCTTATTCTTCCACAAAATCCAGACAAACATATCCAACGCGCTAACTTTTCCTCTCTTTTGTAACAAGATAGGAGTAACTTCCTATTGCATCAAATAAACTTTACTAAATCCGGTTGGATGGCTGTAGCTTGGTCGTACCGGGTAGTGATTCCTGTTGGTAAACACAATAATTCTATGAAGAAAAATCTACTTTTACTTTTCATTAATGCCCTAATCTTCGGTGGTCTATTCGCACAACAACCACCCGGCTCTTGCGATGGAGGAACAGCCGTTTTATCCAGTACCTGCGACAATGCCTGTGTTCTATGTTACGAATTTGATGGTTTGACTTTTAATAATAGTATAACAGATTTGGGAGAAGCTCCCCCGGGATTCTGCGCCCCTCAACTGCACAATACCCAGTGGGTAGGTTTTGTTGCCGGGTCAAGCTCCATAACTATAGATGTTACAGTATTTAATTGCAATAATGGTGATGGGTTACAAATAGGTATTTACACTACCTCAGATTGTAACGGCTATTCGCTCGTTAGTAATTGTGAGGAACAAGTTCCACCCGGCACCACGACTTTTACAGCTCCAAATACCATTCCTGGTGCTATTTACTTTGTAGTTGTGGACGGTTACTCGGGAGATATTTGCGATTTCACGGTGGATGTCACTTCCGGCATCGCTGAAGCTCCTGATGTAGTCGGAACCGCCAATATCATTGTTCCCCCGGCCATGTGCCCTGGAGGCACCTATCCTTTTACTTCTACGGGAGTGACAGGTGCCGGTATCTTTGAATGGACGCTAGAGGGGAACGTAATCGGATACAACCCGGAAGAAGCCATTACTATGCCGGATGCCCCGGGCACCTATGAAATTTGCGTAACCCCTTCTAACCCCTGTAATACCGGTGCGCAAGCCTGCACACAGGTCAATGTAGAAGCTCTTCCCGATATAGACTTGGGGCTAATCACGATTTGCCAGGGAGATGTTTTCACTAGCGATGGCTTTGATTTTTCAACACCGGGACCTCATTCGTACACCATATCAACACCGGAGGGCTGTGATCAGGGCTACACCTTGGAACTCGCACTCACGGCTCCTGTTTATCACGAAATTGATACGACGATTTGTAGTTGGGAGGCTGTCCAGGTAGGGGATGATTTTTTTGAATATTCCGGCACTTATATGGTATTATTGGAAACAGTTGGAGATGCCTGCGACAGTATTGTCACCTTGAATTTAACGGTCAGTCCAAGCTATATGGTTGACTTGGATGAAGATATTTGCGAGGGAGAGACATACATCATCACCGATGGGATGACGACTTACGAGCACGACCACGACGGCTATTATGAAGACCTCCTCACCACAGTTGACGGGTGTGACAGCCTCATACGATTATCATTATTGGTCAACTCCATTCCCAGCCCAACAGAAATAACGGACTCTATCTGTCCAAGTGATTCTTATTTCGTCGGCACCAATGAAGTAGATATGCCCGGGGATTATTCCTTTACATTAACGACGCAAGCCGGTTGCGACAGCATAGTTGTACTGCACTTGTCTTATTATCAGCCATCTGTAGATATTGTAACTTCCATTTGCAATGGAGACACTTATGAAGTCGGAGACAACACCTATGACACTACCGGTGTGTATACAATCGCCATTCCCCTGCCATCGGGTTGTGATAGTATCGTCAATCTGGATTTGACGGTCAACGAAGTGATTCGCGACACCTTCGATGTGAGCATCTGCACAGGACAGACCTATTCTGTAGGTGATTCCATCTACACGGACGAAGGGTTCTACACCAATTTTTTTATGACTACATCCGGTTGTGACAGTATAATTTATACAAACCTGACTGTATCAAACCTATTGGAACAATTCCTCACCATTGGCATTTGCGAAGGAGATACTTACGCCGTTGGAGATTCACTATATTCGACGACAGGAATGTACCAAAATAGTTTTGTGACAATAGATGGCTGTGACAGTATCGTTTATCTGAATCTGTCCGTTCATCAACCACAGGTAACGAATGTGACGACCTCCATTTGCACGGGAGAAAGCTATTTCATTGGGACAACCCCCTATACCGAAAGTGGTAATTATCAGGAAATATTTAGTTCTGACCTGACCGGGTGTGACAGCACCGTCAATCTATCCTTGACTGTTTTGGAGCATTCATTTACTACGTTAACTGAAGAAATATGTCTGGGAGGTTCATATGCAGTTGGGAGTTCCGTTTACGCTAGTACAGGAATATTTCGGGACACCTTAACTGCTGCCAATATGTGCGATAGTATCGTCACCTTAAATCTGACGGTATTACCCACCTTTACAATATCCCTAACCGAAAGTATTTGTGATGGTGAGACTTACACTGTTGGTAACAACAGCTATACCCAATCAGGTATTTATCAAGATATTTTAACAGCAGCTAATGGATGTGACAGCACTGTCAATTTGAACCTTACGGTGCTAGACCACTCATATACCAACCTTATTGAACAAATATGTCAGGGAGCATCCTTCCCCGTTGGCAACTCAAGTTATACCACGACAGGTACCTATACGGATACCCTGCAGGCGGTCAATGGTTGTGACAGCATCATCAGTCTTAATCTACAGGTCGACCCCGTTTACAACATTCAACTCAATGCCAGTATTTGCGAAGGTGCAACCTATGAGGTCGGAAACTCTGTTTACAATAGCACCGGCATTTATCAAGACACCCTAACAACTGTCAACGGCTGTGATAGTATTGTCAATTTGAGCTTAACGATTACGGAATTTTACCAAATACCCCTCAATGCCTCCATCTGCGAAGGAGAGTCATATATCGTTGGAAGTGAAATTTTTGATACAACGGGTGAATACCAAATAGCTTTTATCGCGTCGGACGGATGTGATAGTTTCGTCAATTTGGCGTTGACGGTATTACCGGTACTGGAAACGGATGTTACACCGGTTATCTGTAATGGCGAAACCTATGAACTGAACGGCTCCTCCTACACCGCCTCAGGAAGTTATCAGCAAGTCCTGACTGCAAGCACCGGTTGTGATAGTGTTTTGAATATTGACCTTACGGTAAATCCCATTTACGAATCGAATATTAATCATGTCATTTGTGAAGGGGAAAGTTTCTCAGTAGGAAATTCGGTTTTTGATGCTTCAGGGGATTACACCGAAGTACTGACTACTGTAAACGGCTGTGACAGCATCATCCATTTATCGCTGATTGTCAATCCCATCTTGCAGGCAAACCTTGTTGCCGAAATATGCGAAGGGCAATCCTACGAGGTTGGCTCATCTTCATACATTTTCTCCGGTAATTATACAGACCATCTCACCTCTGTTGTGACCGGATGTGATAGTGTTGTTCACTTGGATTTGACAGTTTATGCTCCGGCTGTCACCAATTTGACTGAGGCTATCTGCCAAGGCGACAGCTATTTTGAAGGTAACAATGAATACACAGAATCCGGTGTTTACACCAATATCTACACCTCTTCGTTAACGGGTTGCGACAGCATTGTCAACCTAGATTTGACGGTACATCCCGTCTTTACAACTGCCATTAGCGAAGTCATTTGCGACGACGAATCATATAGCCTTGGAGGAGCTAATTTCTCTTCCACCGGCGATTATGAAGTGAATCTGACGACAACGGAAGGATGTGACAGTATCGTCATGCTTAACCTCACCGTCCATCCTTGCCAATTAAACCTACTTATGGAGGAACAGCCCGTCAGTTGCCACGGTGCATCGGATGGTACAATCGACTTTGAAATGACCATTGGCGTAGCACCCTACACTTATGTATGGGAAGGCACAAACAACCCCTTTTCAGGATCGGGAATAATTGAAGCCAATTTCACAACGACGACCATCAGTGGGTTGATAGCCGGCACTTATTTACTTTCGGTGACAGATAGTTTTGGCGTTTCCTATGAAGTGGAAATATCAATTATCGAACCCCTTGCACTAGACCTGGAACTCGAAGCGAAAGACTACGGCTCCTATCAGATAAGTTGCCACAATGAGTCAGACGGGATGATTACTGCCTTGATGACGGGCGGCACTCCGCCGTACTCCTACGAATGGTCAAATGGACTATCCGGTGAACAAATTGAGCAATTGAGTAGTGGTCAATACAAAGTAACGGTAACGGATGCATTAGGCTGTCGCATCAGTAAAAGCATTGAGCTATTAGCGCCTCTAGAGCTAATGGCATCTATTGCTATAACAAATCCAAAATGTTACGGAGACGACCAAGGGAGTGCCATGGTTGTTAACCTAGAGGGAGGAATTACACCCTATTTATTCTCCATAGACCAGCAGGCTTTTTCTACCTCTGCGGAGTTTGCAAACATCAAACCGGGAGAACACAAAATTATCGTTGAAGATGCTTTCGGGTGTACGAAACAACTGCCCTTTACGATTGAAGAGCCGGAGGAATTAACAGTAGATATTGTTGCAGATGAATACATGGAATTAGGCTCGGAAATGACTATCAGGGTGGAGCCGGCTTATGATGTCGAACACATTATCTGGACCCACAACGACACTACCTTCACCTGCGAAGATACCACTTACTGTTTGGAAGCCATTATCCGTCCATATATAACAACAGATTACCACGTGATGGTTGTTGATGCCAATGGCTGTACCGCCTCCGCTGACATCACTATCCACGTAGAAAAGCCAAGGAATATATTCATCCCGTCCGCTTTCAGCCCAAACGGAGATAACGTCAATGACATTTTCTTTATCAATGGAGGAATTGACGTTGCCCGCATAAAATCATTCGTCATCCTAAATCGCTGGGGTGAGATCGTGGCTGAATTCTATGATTTCCAGCCTAATGACCCATTTTATGGCTGGGACGGAATGCACCGTGGTAAAATAATGAACTCGGGCGTTTATGTTTATTTCGCAGAAGTGGACTTCATTGACGGAGAATCTGTGCTCTATAAGGGGGATGTCGTTTTGATTCGCTAAGGTTTAATCATCCAAAGATTCCACGCCTTCGTTGACGATTTTATCAGGGAAGGCGTGGTTTTTGACGAACTGGCACCAGGTACAATAGGACTCGCCGCAGCCATGATAAAAATCGTGCGCCTGTATTTTAGCGTAAGTCTCTGAGATAATTTGGGTCACCTTTGCCACATCGTCAGCAGTGTACTCAAGGATTTCTTCCTCGAAGGTTCCATCCTGGGTGGGTTGTAAATACACGAGACGACCGCTTGTTATCTTTTCTCCAAAGGGGAAGGCATTTTCATAGAGTATTTTATAAAAGACCAATTGTCTGTAGTATATACCACCAAGCGGGGATTTTTTGGTTGGTCGCGCCATTTTTTTGGACTTTTTGCCTGTTTTGTAATCGACAATTTGCGCTTTGTTGTCCCCATAGATTTCCACCTTATCAATGGTGCCTTTAATGGGAACGCCATTGACTTCTACCTTGCTCAAATTTTGTTCTATTTTCACTTTCTTATGCCAGCCGGAAATCTCCTTGTTGTAATAGTTGGCAAGGTATTTCCTTCCGGTATTTAACCGGCGGAGATACTCTTTTTTTGAGAAATAGCCCTCCTGCTTTTTGAGAGCGACTTCATACATTTCTAAAAACCGATCCAGGTTGGGAAAGGCGTTGGTAGGCGATAGTAACATTTGTTCAAACAGGCGCTGCAGAGCCTCATGGACGGCAACACCGTAGGCGCCTACCTCACTCATCAGGGAAGGTACTCGTAGCACACTTTCATAATAAAAACTGAGAGGACATTTAAGGTATCGGTTTAGGGCAGATACGCTTAGCTGAAAGCCATCGAGCAACTCATTAATTATCGCTTTATCTGAAGCCGGAATGAGGGGTTTATCCCGGGTCTTCAACTGCAGTAAGTTGACCTCCAATAGGGCATCTTGATTCATTTCTACTTCTTCCACTTCAACCAAATCGGGTACTTCCTTTAACTCCTCCACGAATACGGTAGGGAGACTATCTTTTTGTTTTTTCGTTTTGGGGTAAGAGATATAAAGCCCCGATTTTGCCCTGGTCATAGCGACATAAAACAATCTTCTCCTAGCTTCCAACATATCTTCTTCTCCTGAAAGCGTAAGTGTGTCAGGCAATCCAAAGTTATGCCGACTCCGTCCTTCTTTTTCCCAACTATTCTTTTCGGCATTATAGATAAACACATGTTCGAATTCAAGTCCTTTGGAGCTGTGTGCCGTTACAAAATGGACTCCTTCCTCCGAGCGGACAGTTTTGTCAAGGGGAATACCGAGGTGGTTTTTATCCATTGCCCGGAGAGTCTGAAAAAATGTGGCGAGGGACATCCGTGGATTTCGCTCATGCTCCTTCTTTGCAAAGTTGACAAAGGTATTGAGTACTTCCAGTAGCCACCACTTGTTCGTTTGTCTCAATGCGTATTCCAGTATACCTGACTGGTTGATGATTCGCTCAAGCAGGATGGGAAGGGGACGAATTGTTACATCCTTTATCCAGCCTTCAATCAAGTGGTTGAAGGCTAAAAAGGCATCTGGATTTTCTAATCGGAAGCTGCCAATCTTATCTTTGGTCATCATCGCGCGATAGGGTTGAGAATAGGCATTTCCCAAACGGGTCATTTGGTAGGTAAAAGCCGCTATATCCGCTTCCGATATATTCCAATAGGGAATATGCCAAAGCCAATAGAGCAGGTGTTCGCCAGAAAATGCCCTGTTTTGCTCTAGTTGAATGTATTCCAGCAACAACAGGATATTTCTAATAAATGGCGTGTCTAAAATGTTGACTTTTCGCTTGGTGTTATAGGGAATGCCCTTTTGCTCCAACAGCATAATAAGCCCCTCAACCTGCCGGTGTCGGGCATAAATAATGGCTATTTCACTAAGAGATGTTCCTCCATCCCTCAGCTGTAAAATAGCTTTCAACACTCCGGCCATTTCATGTTTTTGATCGAGGTAAGCCGTAATTTTGGGACGATTCCTCAGCGTGCTATATACCGGATGGAAGGCAGATAAATGCTTGGTCAACGCCAAGTCATTTAAGCGATTGATAACCCTTTTTTCATTATGGGCAATCAGACTTCCCGCCAAGGAGAGGATAGCAGGAGTAGAACGATAATTGTTTCGCAGCGTCACTACTTTCATTTCAGCTTTGAAGCGCAAATAAAAGTCCTCTAAGTTTTGTAAACGGGCTCCTTGAAATTCGTATATTGACTGGTCGTCATCCCCTACAATAAAAATATTGGGCGCATCCCAGAAATCATAAAGCAAAGCCAATAGCGCGTTTTGAGCGCCGTTAGTGTCCTGATACTCATCTACGAGAAAATAGAGATATTGCTCCTGATACCGCCGAAGTAACATTTTGTTATTTCGAAAAGCATCCA